>CAIYZX010000589.1 GCA_903930745.1 uncultured Chloroflexota bacterium
CATCCGGCGTCACGCCCGCCAGGACGAGGAGGGAGGACGCCGTCATCCCGGAGCGGTCGATGCCGCCGCGGCACGCCACCACCACGAACTCGCCGGCGCGGATCCGCGCCAGCATCTCCCGCAGAACGACCAGGTACGCCTTGCGGCCACGGAGCTGGCGGCTGCCGCGGACCCCGGACCGGCGACCGCCGAGCCAGGCCACGTCCATCTAGATGACCCCGGCGAGCGGGTCCCGGTCGCTGACGACCGTCGCCCGCCGCAGCTTGTGGAGCAGGAGCCAGGCGTCTTGCAGCCGGGGCCGAGCTGGTCCTGGAGGAGCGACGCCGACACCCCTCGCTTGTCCGTCGCCATCACGCAGGCGGCCCAGAACCATGGGGTCAGCGGCCGGCTGGCCCGCCCGCGGTATCGGACCCGCGCGCGGCCGCCACCCCCGGCTGGATCGCGCGCACGGGAGCGGCCATGGACGATACTGCCAGCCCCGCGAGCAGCGGCACGGTCAGCCAGCTCGAGGTGGAGGATGGACTTGCCCTTCGGGTACGGCCCGCTCGAGCACGCGTACGACGCCCAGTCGCCGGCACTCTGCCTGAGCACGAGCTAGCGCTTGCCGGTCGACCGGTTCCTCCGCCGGCCGCGGAGGGTGCTGCCGTCGCGGAGGACGGCACCAGAGCCGGCGAACACGCCAGCGAACAGCCTGCCGGGCCCGGCGCCGCTCTTGCCGCAGCTGATCGAGTAGTCGTTCAGGTAGTAGCCCGTGACCAGCGCAGGCGCGGGCGCCCAAACGAAGCCGGCGGCGATGCCGAGGCCCAGGAGCGCCGGGCCGGTGCGGCGGGCGGGTGTGCTCATGGCCTCCTCGTGCCCTGGCCCGGGCGGACCCGTCCATGGACTTCTCGCGAAGGGCGTCAGAGTCGATGTTCGGTGATGCCGGGACCGATCGAACGGCGGGTCACTCGAGGCGCACGAGAACCGGGGTGGTGCTGTCGGTGTTGGTGCCGTCGCCGAGCTGGCCGAACCAGTTGTTGCCCCAGCAGCGGACGGTGCCGTCCGCGAGGAGGGCACAGGTGTGAGCGCCGCCCGCGGTGATGGCGGTGGCGGTGGTGATTCCGGACACGGCGACCGGGGTGGCGCTGGCGATGTCGGTGTAGGTGCCGTCGCCGAGCTGCCCGTACTCGTTGTCGCCCCAGCAGCGGACGGTGCCGTCCGCGAGGAGAGCACAGGTGTGAGCGGTGCCCGCGGTGATGGCGGTGGCGGTGGTGATTCCGGACACGGCGACCGCGGTGGTGCTGTCGGTGGTGGTGCCGTCGCCGAGCTGGCCGTACCAGTTGTACCCCCAGCAGCGGACGGTGCCGTCCGCGAGGAGGGCACAGGTGTACGCGTTGCCCGCGGTGATGGCGGTGGCGGTGGTGATTCCGGACACGGCGACCGGGGTGGTGCTGTCGGTGGTGGTGCCGTCGCCGAGCTGGCCGGCCCAGTTCCACCCCCAGCAGCGGACGGTGCCGTCCGCGAGGAGGGCACAGGTGTGATCGCCGCCCGCGGTGATGGCGGTGGCGGTGGTGATTCCGGACACGGCGACCGGGGTGGCGCTGGCGGTGTAGGTGCCGTCCCCGAGCTCGCCGTACCAGTTGCGGCCCCAGCAGCGGACGGTGCCGTCCGCGAGGAGGGCACAGGTGTGCTGGTCGCCCGCGGTGATGGCGGTGGCGGTGGTGATTCCGGACACGGCGACCGGGGTGGTGCTGTCGGTGGCGGTGCCGTCGCCGAGCTGGCCGTACCCGTTCCACCCCCAGCAGCGGACGGTGCCGTCCGCGAGGAGGGCACAGGTGTGCGCGTAGCCCGCGGTGATGGCGGTGGCGGTGGTGATTCCGGTCACGGCGACCGGGGTGGTGCTGTCGGTGGTGGTGCCGTCGCCGAGCTGGCCGGTCCAGTTGCGGCCCCAGCAGCGGACGGTGCCGTCCGCGAGGAGGGCACAGGTGTACGCGTTGCCCGCGGTGATGGCGGTGCCCTGGGCGGGTGTCGGTGTCGGTGTCGGTGTCGGTGTCGGTGTCGGTGTCGGTGTCGGTGTTGGGGTTGGGGTCGGTGTTGGGGTCGGTGTCGGTGTCGGTGTCGGGAGCGGGCCCGGCGCTTCGGCGATGGGGCCCGTCAGGTCGATGGTCCCGATGTCCTGGTGCCCGCCGCCGATCCACGAGATCTCCGGCTTGAACTTCGCGCCGCCGTAGGCCGTCCACCACGGTTCCTCTGTGACGAGCGGCGTGACGCTCCAGCCGATGACGGGCAGCAGCACCTTCCCGCCGATGCCGACGATCCCGTTGATGGTGAAGGCCATCGCCTCGACCGGGGCGACCTCGAGCCCGAAGGTCAGGGTCGGCGGGTCGGCGGCCTTGTCCTTCCAGTCGCCGGTGATCCCGATCCAGGGTCCGGGGACGTTGTCGCGGATCGCCGCCCCGAACTCGAGCGTGCCCTCCCACGTGCGCTGGATGTCTTTCGGACTCTCGTTCGACCCGATGGCGGCGCTGAACGTCATGCTGATGCGCTGCCTGTACTCGGGCATCACGCCGACGGGACCGAACACGGGGACGAAGCCGAGCGGGACCGCTGCAAGCTCCGGCTCCACGGTGAGCGAGCCCTGGATCGAGGCCGAGAAGGTGGCCTTCGCGTCGGCCTTCAGGCTCGCGCCCGCGCACTTGAGGCTGAGGAACTCCCACATGAAGCACACGTGGAGGCGGGGCTTGCTCAACACAAGCTCGCCGCTGATGCTGAAGGCGCCCTCGATCTTGCCGGGCCCGATCTTCGTGGTCCCGAACCCGGGGCTGGTGTAGGTGAGGCTGACCGGGAGCGAGCCGATCGGCAGCAGGACCTCGGTCTCCCCGCCATCGGCCAGCGCCGTGGCGCCGCCCGCGGCGAGCGGGACGAGCCCGGGCGTTCGTGACGCCACCACGGTCGGCATGTCGAACTCGGCGGAGATCTTGCTGTACACGTCGCGCAGGTCGGCCTGCGCGGTCGTGACCTGCCAGCCGCCCGTGATGGCGGTCTTCGCGGTGATCCGCCCGGTGAGGCCCTGCCGGAAGCGGCCGCCCACGTCGGCGGTGATCAGGTCGTTCTTGGCGAGCGACGCCATCTGCGGCGGGGTGCCCGCGATCGTGATGACGGCCCCGCCTCCGAGCGTGCCGTCCTTGTAGGTCACGCCGGTGACGGCGGCGATGGTGGCGTCAGCGAGAGGCTCGACCGTCGCAGGCTGCTTGTAGGCGCCCGCCTGGACATCGGTGGCGCCCGCGACCGCGACGTCGGCGGTCCAGCCGGCCACACCAGCCGCTGCGGCCTGGCCCGCCGCAGGGGCGGCGGGCGGGTCCATCGGCGTCCATCGGCCGCCGACCAGCAGGATCGGGGTCATGGTCGGGTCGTCGAGCGTGACGGTGACGGTGACGTTCGTGCCGACGGGCACGTCGGCGGGATCCGGGACCGAGAGGCTTATGTGCGTGCCCTCGCTCTCGGACACCGTCACCGAACCCGTGTCGATCTCGGTGATCTCGAGGGAGCCCGTGATCGCGGGCGGCACGGCCGCGCTGATCGTGGCGGGCCCCGTGGTGGAGGAGGCGATGGCCGACACCGTCGCATCGCCGGACCGCGTGGTCCAGGCGGACGCGGCCGTGAGCGTCACGTCACCCGCAGGCACGGCGAAGTCCACCTTGACGCCTGCGACCGGGGCCTCCGACTCGTCGGTCACGACCGCGAGCACGGGCAGGGTCGCCGAACCGTCGGCGACGAGGTCGAAGCGGGTGGCGCCCACCGTCACGGCCGAGGCGGTGATGCCGCGCGCTGGCACGCCGGTGCGGCGGTTCGTGGTGGCGCCGTCGCCGAGACGGCCGGAGCCACCGGCGCCCCAGCAGCGGACCTCGCCCGTGCCCAGGGCGCAGGCGTGGGCCGACCCCGCGGCGATCCGCGCGGGCACCGGGGCATCGGCCCCGAGCTGTGCGGCGACGCTGACCAGGCGCCGGGTGGTGGTGCCGTCGCCCAGCTGTCCGTAGGCGTTGCGGCCCCAGCAGGCGACCGCGCCATTGAGCTGGGCGCACGAGAAGTCGGTGCCCGCGGCGAGCTGCGTGCTGCCCGCGAGCGACTTCGCGGTGACCGGCGTCCTCCGGGTCGTCGTGGTGCCGTCGCCGAGCTGCCCATAGGCGTTGCTGCCCCAGCACTTCACGGTCCTCGTGGTGCCGACGACGGCGCAGGTGTGCGCGCCGCCCGCGGCGACGGCCTTGGCTCCCGAGAGGCCCTTGACCGTGACGGCCTTGCGGCGCTGGGTGGTCGTGCCGTCGCCCAGGCGGCCGGAGCCGTTCGCGCCCCAGCAGCGGACGACCCGGGTGGAGCCGGTGATGGCGCACGTGTGGGCGGCACCCGCTGCGATCGCGACCGCGCCCGTGACGTACCCGGTCTCCGTCTTCGCGCGCACAGGCGCGAGCCTGCGAGTCGTCGTGCCATCGCCGAGCTGCCCCGACCCGTTGGCGCCCCAGCAGCGGACGCCGCCGCCGGTCACGGCGCAGGTGTGGGCGGTGCCTGCCGCGAGCGCCGTCACGTCCGAGATGCCCTTGACCTTGACCGGGATGGAGCGGTTCGTCCATGTGCCGTCGCCGAGCTGGCCCTGGTCGTTGCGGCCCCAGCAGCGGGCGGTGCCGTCGGACAGCCGGGCGCAGGTGTGGTTGGCGCCCGCGGCGAGCGAGGTGACCGTGAGGAGCGGGGCGCCTCCTGCCGTGGCGAGGACGGCGACCGCGGTGGAGGACGAGGTGCGCGTGCCGTCGCCCAGCTGGCCATAGGCGTTGCTGCCCCAGCAGCGGACCACGCCGTCGGCCGAGAGGACGCACGAGTGCGCGGCGCCCGCCACGATCGTGTCAGCGCTGCCGACCGACGCCGCCTCGCTGGGCAGGGCTGCGGGCACGACCATCGCGAGGAGGATCGCCACAACGGTGACCGCAGACGCCTTGAACCTCGCGCGTCCGCTGGAAGTGCCCCGGCGCATCACGTCCCTCCATGCCGGGTGGCAACACCCGGCCGCTGTCACGGCAAGTGGCTGGACGCAGGGGTCACGGTTGCAGGGACCGCCTCGCGGCACCATCAGCGCCGAGCACCCTCGAGGTAGGACGTCATCCCGCCGCCGCGTGAGGGTTCGGGAAGACCCCGTATCCCGCCGCCAGGGGAAGCGGTCGCCCGCGGACAGTGGCCTGACGCACGTGAGGCCCGAGGATCCCGGATCAGCGCTGGCATGGACGCGGCCCCAGCGGCCTGCGTATCGGGGGGCTTCGCGGACGCCGCCGTCTGTGCAGGTGTCGCAGCCTCCACCAGTGGGGGTTGCGCCTGCCCCCTCCGCCTACTTCAGGACGGCGAACGCGTCCACGTCGACCCGGGGCGGCCCGCTGGTGCCGGCGACGACGAGCCGAACCGTGTGGGTGCCCGATGCGGTCCAGGCCTGCTGCCACACGACCGCCCGCTGCTGCGCCGTGCTCCGGTACAGGTCCACCTTCGCCCTGAGCACGCCGTCCACGTAGACGTGGACGTGGCCGCGCCCGGCACCCTTCATCGCGACCAGGGCGATGCCCCGGCCGGTGAACGCGTAGGTGGCCGACGCACCCTTCGCCTTGGTCCAGCGGTCCGAGCCGCCCGAGAGGGCCGCCGCCGTGTATGTGGGCCAGGTGCCCTTCAGACGACTGCGCGGCTTGACTGCTGGACAAGCCTCGGGGTCAGGACCGGGGTGACCGAATCCGACGTGTTGCCCGCCGTGTCGTGCGCCGGCACCCGGTACCGGACGGTGCCCGAGGCGGGCACGGTCACGCCGGCCGAGGTGGCCGTGGGCGAGGGCAGGGCGACCGCGGTCCAGGCAGTGCCGCCGTCGGTGCTCCGCGCGAGCGTGTAGCGGTCGATCCCGCTGCCCGCGTCGGCCGCGGCCCACGACACCATCGCCGGGAGCCCCGAGGCGGCCAAGGCCGAGGGCAGGGGCACACCTGTGCGCAGCGCGAGCGTGGCCGGCTTGCCGAAGGCGGGCGGGGTTCCGCCGAGCAGCATGCCAACGTACACTCCTGCACTCGCCGCACTGGCCCCAGCAGCGGACGGTTCCGTCGGTCAGCAGGGTGCACGCGTGCCTGACTCCGGCGCTGATGGCGGTGGCGGTGGTGGTTCCGGACACGGCGACTGGCGAGGTGCGGTCCGTTGTGGTGCCGTCGCCGAGCTGAACGGAGAAGTTGCGAGCCCAAGCAGCAGGATGGATGCGCCACGGGCGGCGCGGCGGGCAGGCGAACGACGCACGAAGGTTCTCCCCGGGCTGATGGCTGCCGGACGCCTCCGCCCGGCTCCCCGCCACTGTACGGGCCGCCACGGCCGGGGTCACCGGTCC
>CAIYZX010000590.1 GCA_903930745.1 uncultured Chloroflexota bacterium
GAGCTCAAGGAGCTCTTCCGGTCCGAGGACGGGTCGTTCGAGATGCTCCTGATCAACCTCAACGTGGCGGACGCGGGCGACGCCGCCAAGGCCGTGGTGGGGCTCCTGCGCGAGCACCTCACGGAGACCACCCCGCAGGGCCTTGAGGTCCACGTGACGGGCGCCTCCGCCATCAGCTCCGACTACCTCGAGGCCGTCCAGGCCGGCACGGACAGCACCACGGTGATCACGGTCGTCCTGGTGATCCTCGTCCTCCTCGCCATCTACCGCGCGCCGCTCGCGGCCCTCATCCCGCTCCTCACCATCGGCGTCGCGTTCGCCGTCTCGCGCGGCATCCTGGGCTTCCTCGCCGAGGCCGGCTGGCAGGTCAGCTCCACGCTCGCCACGTTCCTCGTGGTCATGGTCTTCGGCGTGGGCACGGACTACGCGATCTTCCTGATCTCCCGCTATCGCGAGGAGGTTGGGCACGAGACGGACTGGCATGACGCGGCCCGGATCACGGTGCGGCGCATCGGCGCGGTCATCGCGGCATCGGCCGGCACCGTCATCGTGGGCATGGTGGCGATGGGCGTGGGCGACTTCCAGATGATCGCCAGCATGGGCCCGGGCATCGCGATCGCCGTGGCCATCACGCTGTTCGCGAACCTCACCCTGTCCCCGTCCCTGCTGTCGATCTTCGGCCACTACCTCTTCTGGCCGCTCCACACCCGCGAGAAGCACGAGGGCGAGCCGCGCGGCTTCTTCGCGGCCCTGGCGGGCATGGTCAGCCGGCACCCGGGCATCACCACCGTCCTCATGACGGCGCTGCTCCTGGCACCCGCGCTCTACCTGCCGCACACCAAGTCCAACTTCGACGTCCTGGCGGATCTCCCGGCCACCGCGGACTCGCGCGTTGGCTACAAGCAGATCGCGGACAGCCTGGGCGAGGACAAGCTGGTCCAGTCCACGGCCATGGTGGCCACGAACGACGGGTCCAGCGTCATGACCCCGGCGCAGCTCGCCCGCCTCCGCGACCTGATGGTCAGCCTGCACGAGAAGGGCGGGATGGCCACGACGACCTCGATCGTCACGCCCGAAGGCGACACCGTGGTGCCCGATGGCTTCACGCCGTCGAAGACGCTGGCGACGATCGGCGACGGGTTCGCGGGCGACGACAACGGCGATTCCGGCAGCAGCTCCGGCAGCGGCGACAGCGGCGGCAAGGGCAACTCGCTCCTGGACGACGAGGTCAAGGACGGACTCAACCAGGCCCTGGACTACGTGAACGGCTTGGGCGTCGCGTTCCCGGACGTGGCCGCCGGCACCTCGTTCCGCGAGGCCCGTGCGGGCGTGGAGCGGGCCCTCAAGGTGGTCCAGCGCGTGCGCGACCGCAGCGTCCTCTCCACCCAGCTGCGCACCCTCGCGTCCAGCATCACGGACCCGGCCAACGCCGCATCGAGCACCGGCTCCAGCACCGGCTCCGGCGACAGCTCCGGCGACGCCCAGGGCGACACCCTGATGTCCGACTACCTGGCCGAGCTTGGCACCGCCTTCCCCGAGGTCCGCTCGCTCCCGGCCTACGCGGACGCGGTGGCCGCCGCCCGATCCCTGGAGCAGGACGCCTCCGTTGGCGCCGCCCTGGATCTCGCCAAGGCGTATCGCGCCCTCGCGGACCACTTCGAGGGCTCCGGCGCGGTCCTCTCCCCGGAGAGCCTCTCCTCCACGGCCGATGCCAAGGAGATCAAGGCCGAGGCCACGGCCGCCTTCGACGCCCTCCCCGCCCTCTTCACGTCCCTCTCGGACGTCTTCGCCTCGCGCCCGGACGACATCTGGATCCCCACGAGCCTCACGGGCGATGACGCGGAGAAGCTCCAGGACGCCATCGACGCCTTCGTCTCGAAGGACGGCTCCGCCACCCGCTTCTACCTGACCTCCGCCAGCAAGCCGTACAGCGGCGGCGCGTTCGAGGTCATCCGCCAGGCCCGCGTGGTCATGGCCGGGGCCGCCCCGTCCTTCGGGCCGCGCGCGGAGATGTACATCGGCGGGCCCATCGCGCAGTTCACGGACGTCCAGGACGTCCTGGGCGCGGACTTCCAGAAGGTGGGCATCCTCACCGTCCTGGGCATCCTCATCGTGCTCATCGTGCTGCTGCGCGCGATCGTGGCCCCGCTGTACCTCGTGGCCACGGTCATCGTGTCGTACGGGTCCACCATCGGCATCACCGCCTTCCTCTTCCAGGAGGTCCTGGGCCAGGCCGGCATCAGCCCGTACCTGCCGCTGATGGTCTTCGTGCTCCTGGTTGCGCTTGGCAGCGACTACAACATCTTCCTGATGCACCGCGTGCGCGAGGAGGCCGAGCGCCTGCCGATGCGCGACGCCGTCCGAATCGCCTCCGGCCACACCGGCGCCGTGATCACGTCAGCGGGCCTGATCCTCGCGGGCACGTTCGGCTCCATGGTCACGGCACCGCTCACCATCCTGTTCCAGGTGGGGACCGCGGTGGCGATCGGCGTGCTCATCGACACGTTCCTCGTCCGCTCCATCCTCGTGCCTGCGATCACGGCGCTCGTGGGCGACAAGGCCTGGTGGCCGTCCGGGTCCGCGCTCCTGCATCCGCAGGGCGTGCCCGCGGGGTCGCCCGAAGCGCTGCCCGCGCCCGGGGGCTCGCCGGTGCCGTTGGGTTCGCCGCTGGGGTCGCCGGTTCCAGCCGGGATCGCCGCCACGTGGGCGCTTGGCCTGGACGAGACCGATGCCGATGTCGTCGCCGCGGCCGCCGCCGCGGGCCTGACGCAGGGGGCGCTCGCGCCGGTCACCGGTTCGGGCGCCGCTGCCGGTTCGTCGGTCGTTGCCGCGTCGGGCGCTGCCGGTTCGCCGGTCGCCGCTGCCTCGCCGGTCGCCGTCGGTTCGGCCGTCGCTGCCGCCGGTTCGCCCTTCGCCGTCGGTTCGGCCGCTGCCGCGTCCTCGGCCGTCGTCGTCGCGCCCGCCGCCCCGGTCGCCGTGGAGGGCTCCGGCCGCTCCATCCGCCGCCTCGCCGGTGCCGTGGGCCTCGCGATCCTCGTCCCCGCCTTCGTCGCGGGCCTCCTCACCTGGTCCCTGGGCGGGCAGGCCGCGAACCTCGCGGACGTGCGTGCCGCCGTGGTCAACCTTGACGAGGGCGCCACCTACCCGGCCGCGGACGGAACCACCAGCCAGCTCGCGCTGGGCACGGACCTCGCGGGCTCCCTGACCGTCGCGGACGGCGACGCCGGCTTCACCTGGGAGACCGCCACGGCCGATGACGCCGCCGCGGGCCTCAGGGACGGCACGTACGCCGCGGTCCTCACGATCCCCGCGGACTTCTCGCGGACCGTGGCCGCCCTGCGCGCGGACCAGACCGGCGCCGCTCCCAAGGCCACGCTGAACCTGGCCACGGACGATGCATCGTCCGCCCAGCTGGGTGCGGCCGCCCGATCCATCTCGGCAGCCATCTCCGCCACCACCGCGCGCGGCATCACCGCCTCCTACGTGGACGACACGCTCCTCGCGGTCACCGGCGCCAAGGCCGCGGTCCAGGCCGCCGCCACGCAGGCGCAGGACGTCAACGGCCAGGCGGGCGATCTCTCCAACAACGCCCTGGGCGTCAAGGTGGTCGCGGGCCAGATGGTCGCGGGCCTCCAGCAGTTCGCCGACGGCATCGCGGACTCCACCGATGGCACGGACAAGCTCATCTCCGGCACCGCGGACCTCGCGGACGGCGTGAACCAGCTCGCGGACGGCGCGGACGAGCTGGCGAGCGGTGCGAAGCAGGCGTCCGATGGGGCCGCGAGCCTCGCCACGGGCGCCCAGCAGCTGGCCGATGGCCTCGCCGCGCTTGACGGGTCCACCGCCGCGCTGCCGGCCCAGGCGTCTGCGCTCGCCACGGGCGTCGCCGGGATCGCCAGCGGCACCGCGGACCTCTCCACGGGCATCTCCGCCCTGGCCATGGGCCTGCAGACGATGGCCACGCAGACCACCGGGTACGGGGCCAGCGTCACGGCGCTCGATGCCGGTGCGCAGGACCTCGCGACCGGCGCGTCCGGGCTCGCGTCCGGTGCCGCGGCGGCGGATTCGGCGGCCACCTCCCTGGCGGCCGGGGCCTCGTCCGCCGCGAGCGGCGTCAGCTCGTACGTCGCCGGCGTCTCCTCGCTCTCCTCCTCGTGCCTCGCGTCCGGCGCGGCGCCCGCGTTCTGCACGCAGCTCGCCAACCTCGCCGCGTCCGGCACGTCCGTCGCCTCGGGCGTCTCGGACATCGCCACCGGGCTCACGGGCCTCACCACCGCAACGTCCGGGCTCGCGTCCGGCGCGTCCGATCTCGCCACCGGTGCCGCGGGCCTCGCAACGGGCACGCAGCAGCTGGCCGCTGGCGGCGCGGCGCTGGAAGGGGGCATCGCCTCCTCCGCGTCCGGCGCGTCGGACCTCGCCGATGGCGCGTCGCAGCTCGCCACGGGCGCCGCGGCCGCGGCCACCGGGACGCAGCAGCTGGCCGATGGCATGCCGGCCCTCGCGTCCGGGATCTCGGATCTCGCAGACGGCGGGGCGGGTCTCGCCGCGGGTGTCGCCTCGTACGCCGCGGGCATGAAGGCCCTCGCGGGCGGGGCCGCGGACCTGGCCACCGGTGCCGGGACGGCCGCGGACGGCGCCCAGCAGCTGGCCGATGGCACCGCCGGTGCCGCCGACACCACCACGCAGCTCACGGACGCGGTGAACACCGCGAAGGACGCCGCGAAGCTCGTCCAGACGCAGACCGGGAACCTGGCCGATGCCACGGACACCCTCGGCAGCGCCGCCAAGGACCTCGCGGACAGCCTGTCCGGCGCCGCAGCCTCGCTGGGCTCGTACGATGCGGCCACGCGCGAGAAGCTGGGTGCCCAGGCCGCCGATCCGGTGCGCCTGGAGACCGGAGTGGTGGATGTGGCGGCCGCGGCCGATGCGGGCCTCGCGCCGTTCCTCCTCCCCATCGCCATCTGGCTGGGCGTGCTGGGCGCGTTCCTCGTGCTGCCGGGCCTCTGGTGGGCAGGGTCGCGCGGGTTCGGGTCCGCCACGGCGGTCTCGTTCGGCGCTGCCGGCACGGTCGCCATGGGCGGCGCGCTGCTGGCGGCCGCGGTCCTTCGGGTCCTGGTTGGCGTGTCTGTGGCCAGCCTGCCGATGCTCGCCGCGTTCGCCGTCCTCTCCGCCCTCGCGTTCACCGCGGTGGTCCAGGCGCTGGTCGCGCTGCTGGGCCAGCGGGGCTGGCTGGTGGCCATGCTCCTGCTCGTGGTCCAGGCCGCGGCGGCGGGGTACCCGTACAGCCCGTCCGCGATGCCCGGGTTCGTGGCGGCGATCCACCCGTTCCTGCCGATGAGCTACGCCGTGGATGCGCTCCGCGGTGCCATCAGCGGCGGCTCGTGGAGCCCGATGCTGGACACGGCGTTCCTGGTGGGCACGCTCACGCTGGGGCTCATCGTGACGCTCGCGGCCGCCGCGGGCTCTGCGATGCGCGGCACGGCGGGCACGGTCCAGGCGCACGGGGCGGGGGCCGGCGCCGCCGCCTGACCCGGGGGCGCGCCCCTCGGGAGCTGGCCGGTCGCCCCACGGGAGGCCCCTCCACAACGCAGAGTTGATGAAGCCCGGAGCGAGCGGGTGCACACCGCCCCTCGCTCCGGGTTTTCGCAACCCAGGGTTGAAGAACCCGGCTTCAGGGGGCCGAATCAGGGCCAGGACGGCGCCTCGTTCCGGGTTTCATCAACTGTGGGTTGCGCCAGAGCCGGGAGCCGGGAGCGAGCACGCCGGCGCGCGAGGGTTCGCGGGTTCCTACGCACAAACGCGCGGTTCGCCGGTATCGAGCGCCTGCACAGGACGGCACGCTGCGGGTTTCGCCCGACACGGGGTTCGGGCGTCCCTGGGAGCCCTCCGTCATGTCCGCCCTGTCCACCGAGCCCACCGCGCCCGCGACCGCTGCCGAGCCCACCGCGCCCGCAGATCCCGCGCCCTCC
>CAIYZX010000591.1 GCA_903930745.1 uncultured Chloroflexota bacterium
CAAGCGGCTGATCGTGGTGGACGACTCCATCGTCCGCGGCACCACCACGCAGCAGATCGTGGGCCTGCTCCGGCGCAACGGCGCGAAGGAGGTCCATCTCCGGATCAGCGCGCCGCCCATCTACCACCCGTGCTTCTACGGGATTGACACGGCGGTACGGGCGGAGCTGATCGCGGCGACCCACACGGAGGACCAGATCCGCGACTTCGTGGGCGCGGACTCGCTGGGCTATCTCTCCATCAAGGGCGTGCTGGCGGCGCTGGACCTGCCGTACGAGGGGTTCTGCTTCGCCTGCTTCGATGGGAAGTACCCGGAGCCCGTCCCGTATGACGTGAAGGAGCACAAGCTGGTGCTGGAGGGGACGGGCGCGTGAGCGGCAACTCCGGCCAGAAGGGGGCGGCCAACCGGGCCGCGTATGCGGCGTCCGGCGTGGACGTGGACGCGGGCGAGCGCGCGGTGGAGCTGATGAAGGCGTCCGTGGCCTCCACCATGCGCCCGGAGGTCCTGGGCGGCCTCGGCGGCTTCGGATCCGCGGTGGCCATCCCGGCCGGGTACCGGGAGCCCGTCATCGTCTCGTCCACGGACGGCGTGGGCACCAAGACCGCCATCGCGCAGGCGCTGGGGCGCTTTGACACCATCGGCATCGATCTTGTGGCCATGTGCGCGGACGACGTGGTCTGCACGGGTGCCGAGCCCGTGGCGTTCATGGACTACATCGCCATCGGGAAGGTGGTCCCGGAGAAGGTGGCCGCACTGGTCGCCGGCATCGCCGAGGGCTGCCGCCAGGCGGGTGCCGCGCTGGTGGGCGGCGAGACGGCGGAACACCCGGGCCTCATGGAGCCGGACGAGTGGGATCTCGCGGGCTTCTGCACGGGGGTGGGGGAGCGCTCCCGGCTGCTGGACGGGACGGCGGCCCAGGCGGGCGACGCGATCATCGGCCTCGCCTCGTCCGGGTTCCACTCCAACGGCTACTCGCTGGTGCGCAGGGTGCTCGCGGAGCACCGGCTGGACCTGGACATGCCGTACGGCGGCCTGGTCTGCCGCGCGCTGGGCTGCTCCACGTCCGGACTGGCGCTGCTGCTGGACCCGGACCTGCTGGACGCCACGCTGGGTGACGTGCTCCTCACGCCCACGCGGATCTACGCGCTGGACGTGCTGGCCCTGCGTGCGGCTCTTGCGGCCGAGGGGCACGAGATCCGCGGCATGGCCCACATCACCGGGGGCGGCCTGCCCGGCAACGTGGTGCGGGCGCTGCCGAACGCGATGGGCGCGCGCCTGGACCTTGGCGCCTGGACGATGCCGCCGCTCTTCTCCGTCTTCGGCCGGCTGGCGCGGATCACGGACACGGAGGTGCGCGCGACGTTCAACGCCGGCATCGGCATGGTGCTGGTGGTCCCGGCGGAGGCGGCGGCGCGCACGGTGGCGCTGGCGGCCGAGCGCGGGCTCCCGGCGTGGGTGATCGGCGAGGTGGTCCCGGCGGCGGAGCTTGGCTCGCGGTACGTGGAGGTGGCCGCCCCGGGGGCGCCCAGCCCCATCCTGGAGGTGCAGGCATGACGGCAACCGGCGGGCGGATCGCGGTGGGCGTCTCCGGCACGGGCTCCAACCTGCGCGCCCTGGTGGCGGCGGCGGACCGTGGCGAGCTGGGCGGCCGGGTGATCCTGGTCTTCGCGGACCGGCCGTGCGCGGGGCTGGACTGGGCGGAGGCCCAGGGCATCGAGACGATCCTGGTCCCGGGCGGTGACGATCTCGTCCTCGCGGAGACGCTCGCGGTGGTGGCGCCGGACGTCGTGGTGCTCGCGGGCTACCTGCGCATCGTGGGTCCGGAGGTGCTGCGCCGCTTCGGCGGGCGCGTCCTCAACGTGCACCCCTCGCTGCTCCCGTCCTTCCCGGGGCTCCACGGCGCGCGTGACGCGCTGGCCGCGGGCGTGGCGGTGACCGGCGTGACCGTCCACCTGGTGGACGACACCCTGGACGGCGGGCCCATCGTGGCCCAGGAGGCCGTCCCGGTCCTCGCGGGCGACACGGAGGACTCGCTGCTCGCGCGGATCCACCCGGTGGAGCACCGGCTGCTGCCGAGCGCCGTGGCGGCGCTGCTCGCAGGCGCGCTCACGGTGGCGTCGGGCGACCGCCGCGCGTCGTTTGATCCCGTGCGTGCGGACGCCGCGATGCCCGTGCCGCGGCGCGCGCTGCTGTCCGTCTCCGACAAGGCGGGGCTGGTGGACTTCGGGCGGGGCCTGGTGGCGCGCGGGTTCCAGCTCGTCTCCACCGGCGGGACGGCGCGGGCCCTGCGTGAGGCCGGGCTGCCCGTCACGGACGTGGCGGCGGTCACCGGCGCGCCGGAGATGCTGGACGGGCGCGTCAAGACGCTGCACCCGCGCGTCCACGGGGGCCTGCTCGCGGACCGCCGGCGCGCGGACCACCGCGAGACGCTGCTGGCCGCGGGGATCGCGCCCTTCGACCTCGTCGTCGTCAACCTGTACCCCTTCGCCGCCGCCGCGCGCCGCCCCGGCATCACGTTTGACGAGCTGGTGGAGGAGATTGACATCGGCGGGCCGAGCATGGTCCGCGCGGCCGCCAAGAACCACGCGTCCGTGGCGATCGTGACCTCACCCTCGCGGTATGACGCGGTCCTGGCGGCCCTGGACGCCGAGGGCGCCATTCCCCTTGGCCTGCGGTCCGCGCTGGCCGTGGAGGCGTTCCGCCACACCGCCGCGTACGACGCGCGCATCGCCGCGGAGCTGCCGTGCCGGATGGCGGAGGCGGGCGTGGACCTGCCCCCGGAGCCCGGCATGCCCGGCGCGGAGGACCCGTACCCGCCGGTCCTGACCATCTCCATGGAGAAGGTGGAGACCCTGCGGTA
>CAIYZX010000592.1 GCA_903930745.1 uncultured Chloroflexota bacterium
GGATGCTCGGGCTGCGCGGCGCCCGGGCCGTTGCGAAGCTCCTCCACCGCGTCCTCCGGGGAGACCGGGTTGACCGGCAGGCCGGTGCCCAGCTCGAGGCCGGCGATCTCGCGGAGGCGCGGATGGATCTCCCAGTGCCAGTGGTACGTGGCGTCCACCTGCTCGCGCAGGGGGGCGCTGTGGAGCACCAGGTTGTAGGGCGGCGAGTCCAGGGCGGCCGAGAGCTGGCCCAGGACGTGGCGGAGGGCCTCCGCCGTGGCGTCGATGTCGCCGTTGCTGGCCCGAGCGAAGTCCGCGTCGTGCCGGCGCGGGACCACCCACACCTCGAACGGCGAGCGGCTGGCGTAGGGCGCGAAGGCCACGGCGCTGGCGTCCGCGTACAGGAGCCGGTCCGGGCGCCGCACTTCGTCGCGGACGAGGCGGCAGTACGGGCACTCGCCCTCGCGGATCAGGAAGCGGGCGGCGCCACCCAGCTCCTCCTCGATGCGGTGCGGGATCTGCGGCAGGTCGTACAGGTCGAAGCAGAGGTGGTTGGTTCGCGCGCCGGCCTGGGCGCCCCAGTTCTGGACCACCTGGAGGTGCGCGGTCCGCCTGGCGTTCCGCGAGACGGTGATCTCATCGCGACAGCGGGCCAGCAGCTCCCCGATCTCCGAGCTGCCAACGTGGTGGAGCGCCCTGTGCTCGCCCGGCGGAGCCACCACGGTGCGCCAGGAGCCGGCGGCCCGCGCATCGGCAAGGGCAAGCTGGGCCACCCTGCCATCCCGGGCGCGCGCCTCCTCCTCCGTGCCGGCCACGGTGAACGCGAAGTCCTTGAGAACCCGGAGACGGACGCCGTCGCCCGCGGGGAGGCGGCAGTTGAAGCAGTCGCCGTGGTCGTCGATGGAGGCGGCGGTCACGGCGAAGCGCTCGCGCGCGAAGCTGCGGTCCACGATGGTGGCCACCCACCAACCGGTGATGTGGTCCTTGCGAAGCTCGAAGAGACCCTGGCTCACCGGGCGGCTCCGGCGGCTTCGGTCACGACTTCGGCTTCGGCTTCGGCCACGACTTCGGCGGCCTGCAGCAGCACCTCGAGCTCCGCCCGCGTCGCGCTCCCATCCCCGGCACCCGGCGGCAGCGAGCCGGTGAGCGCGGCACCCAGCCGTGCGGCGAAGTCCGGGGCGAAGACGGCGGCGGCCTCCGCCACGCTCTCCGTGGACGGCCGCTCCATGCGCCTGCCCAGCTCAGACCAGAGCGAGACGGAGCGCAGGCCCGGCATGCCGCACGGGTTGATGAGGTCGAAGTCGTGGAGATTGACGCTCACGTTGAGCGCGATGCCGTGGTACGTGGTCCCCCGCTCCACGCGCAGGCCCAGCGCGCCGATCTTGCGCACCCACGGCCCGTCCGGATCCACCCAGCAGCCCGGGTGCCCCTCACGGCGGTCCGCCGCCACGCCGAAGTGCGCGCACGTGGCCGCCTGCGATGCCTCCAGTGCCCGCACGAACGGCCGGAGCAGGATCCCGCGGTCCGCCAGGCGCACGATGGGATACGCCACCAGCTGGCCCGGACCGTGGTAGGTCACCTCGCCCCCGCGCTCCACGCGCAGCAGCTCGATCCCCCGCGCGGCCAGCATCTCCGCGGTGGCCAGCACGTGGCTCTCGTCCGCGCCGCGGCCCAGCGTGAGGACCGGCGGGTGCTCAAGCAGCAGGAGCTGGTCCCCGATCCGCCCGGCGGAGCGCGCCGCCGCGAGCCGCTTCTGGAGCGTCCACGCCTCGTGGTACCCGATGCGTCCAAGCCAGCGTGCGGCGATGGGCTCCGGGGCCGGGGCCGATGCGGGCACGAAGACGTCTGGGTCCATGTGCGGACGATAGCAGGGGCGCCTTCACCCACCGTTGTGCGGGCGGTGGGGCGGCATCGGACGGCCGCAAGCCCGGCCATGCGGGCCACCCCGCGCGACGGGCAGGCGGACCGGGGGCCGGCTTCGGCATCCTGCGCGTCATGGAGACGCCCGCCACCCTGCAGTCCGCCTTCCCCAACCTCCTCTCGCCCTTCACGATCAAGGGCGTGACGGTCCGGAACCGGATCCTCTCGTCCGGCCACGACACGGTCATGGCCAGGGCCGGCCTTGTCACGGACCAGCTCGTCGCGTACCAGGAGGCACGGGCGCGCGGCGGTGCCGGCCTGATCATCATCCAGGTGGCGGGCGTCCACCCCACGGCGCGGTACACCTCCACGGAGCTCACCGCGGACACGGACGAGTGCATCCCCGGGTACACGCGACTGGCGGAGGCGATCCACCGGCACGGCGCCAGGGTCTTCGGACAGCTCTTCCACGGCGGCCGCGAGATCATGGACACGGAGGACGGGACGCTGGCCGTGGCGTGGTCCGCGTCCGCCGTCCCCGCGGAGCGGTTCCACGTCATGCCGCGCTCCATGCCGGACGCGCTGATCCGGGAGATCGTGGCCGGGTTCGGGGAGTCCGCCGCGCGCCTGGAGCAGGCGGGCCTGGACGGCTGCGAGATCCTCGCCGGCATGGGGTACCTGGCGTCCCAGTTCCTCAACCCGCGCACGAACCTGCGGGACGACGCATGGGGCGGCACCCCGGAGAAGCGCCTGCGCTTCCTCGCCGAGTCGCTCCGCGCCATCCGCCGCTCCGTCTCGCCGGGCTTCGTGGTGGGCGTGCGCCTCTCCATCGGCGAGGTGACGCCGGACGGCCTCACGGAGCAGGAGGCGAAAGAGGCCCTGCGCGCGCTGGACCGCGAGGGGCTGATGGACTACGTCAACGTCACGAGCGGCAACTCCGCGACGCTCGCGGGCAGCGACCACATCGTGCCGCCCTCCCCCATCGCGCCGGGCTACCTTGCGCCGCAGGCGAGCAGCGTCCGCGAGATCGTCAGCGTGCCCGTCTTCCTGGCCGGCCGGATCAACCAGCCGCAGGAGGCGGAGAAGATCATCGCCGCGGGCGCCGCGGACATGTGCGTCATGACCCGCGCGCTCATCGCGGACCCTGAGATGCCCGCCAAGACGATGCAGGGGCGCCCGGACGACATCCGCGCGTGCATCGGCTGCAACCAGGCCTGCATCGGCCACTTCCACGCGGGCTACCCCATCTCCTGCGTGCAGTTCCCGGAGACCGGGCGCGAGCTCCTGTTCCCCAGGCACGGCGAGCCCGGCCATGCGAGGCACGCCGCGGCGGCCACGCGGCGCAGGGTCCTCGTGGTGGGTGGCGGGCCCGGCGGGCTCAAGGCGGCCGCGGTGGCGGCGGAACGCGGTCACGACGTGACGCTGGTGGAGGCGGAGCGCTGGGTTGGCGGCCAGGTGCGCCTGGCGCAGAGGCTGCCCGGCCGCGAGGAGTTCGGTGGGGCGATCACCAACCTCCAGGCGGAGGCGCAGCGCGCGGGTGCGCAGATCGTCACCGGCGTGCGCGTGGACCGGGCCTACGTGGAGGCCTCCGGTGCCGAGGTGGTCATCGTGGCCACGGGCGCCGTCCCCTACCGTCCGCCGCTGGAGATCATGGGGTCACCGGTGGTCCTGGACGCGTGGGAGGTGCTGCGCGGCGCCGCGGTACCCGCGGGCCACGTGGTGGTGGCGGACTGGCGCTGCGACTGGGTGGGCCTGGGCGTGGCCACGATGCTGGCCCATGGCGGGCACCGGGTGACCCTCGCCTCTTCCGGCTACTACGCCGGCCAGCGCGTGCAGCAGTACGTGCGCGACCAGCTCATCGCCGCTGCGAAGAAGGCCCGCGTGGAGCTCCGGCCGCTCGCCCGGCCCTTCGGTGCGGACGATGGCGTGGTGTACCTCCAGGACGTCCTCACGGAGGACGCCATCATCGTGGAGGGGACGTCCGCCCTGGTGCTGGCGACCGGGCACGTGCCCGTGGACGGGCTGCTGGCGGAGCTGGACCTGGCGGTCGCCGGTGGGGCGCCGTACCGGGTCATCGGCGTGGGCGACGTGGTGACGCCGCGGACGATCGAGGAGGCGGTGCTGGAAGGGCTGCGGGCGGCGATCTCCATCGACTGAACCTGGTGGGACCCGCGGAGGCGCGCCCGGCCGGTGGTACCCTTCCGGGCAACCCGTTGTTGGCAGCCACCGACGGCGGGCGAGGACCCGGGAGCGTCGGAACCGAGCCCGGGTCCGTTTGATTCCCGGGGCGGCGAGGAGGCCTGCGAGGGCGACGTGGGCCGACGGGCCCGGCGCGG
Source organism: uncultured Chloroflexota bacterium (assembly GCA_903930745.1). Classification (GTDB taxonomy): domain Bacteria; phylum Chloroflexota; class Limnocylindria; order Limnocylindrales; family CSP1-4; genus CAIXZV01. Next base: position 4,176 of record CAIYZX010000592.1, read on the forward strand.
GCGCTAGCCCCGCAGCGCGTTCCAGAAGATGGGGACGAGGCGCGCTGGGTTCCGGTCACCCTCGAACTGGACCAGCTGCGCCATGGCGCCGTGCGCACGGCGATGGCTGCTGAACCAGAGCGGCTTGGGCCAGGCCCGGAACGGCGACCGGGCGACCGTCTTCACGGGCCGCTCGAACATCAGCGGGTTGTGCACCACGCCGGTGCCGGAGCCGATGTCCGTGCGCGTGTGCCCCGGGTACGCGCCCCAGGGCGTGATCCCCAGGCCGTATCCCACCGCGGACCAGTGGTTCAGCGAGACGGCGCCGTAGCGCAGGTCGCGGATCGCCCGGTCAAGCGCGGGCCTCACCTGCGGGTCACGCGCGGTGCGCGGGTCCACGATCACCGTGGCGTTGAGCGTGCCCCAGAGCTGGTCGTTGGCGAAGGCCGTGGCCCTGTCCAGGAACTCCGCGGCGGACGACGCCTCGATGGGCGTCTCGGCGGTGACGGAGCAGAAGGCCTCGATGCGGTAGCAGGGGTCACCGGTGGCATCCGGCGAGAGGCCCGGGATGAGCATCCACGGCAGCTCGCCCTCCGCGCCCGGCCGGCCGATGCGCTCCGCCTCCGGGTGGACCTCGCCGAAGGCGGCGAAGCGGGCGGCGGCACCCGGGTAGTACGCGAGGCGCGTGGGGACCTGGGCGAGACGGGCGCGGATCCGGTCCAGGAGCGCGCCGCGCTGCGGCCAGGACGCCGCGGTCACGATCACGCGGGACGTGGTGCAGTTGAACCCGGCGTTGTTCGTGAGCATCGTGACGATGTTCTCTGCGTGGTACGCGAGGTCACCCTCCGACCAGCGCCCGGGCACCACGATGATGGGCGTCAGGTTGCCCAGCTCCGCGCTGAAGGGCTTGTGGAGCACCGGGTCATCGCGGCGCTTGCGCTCCTGGCCCTCCGGCCCGCCGCCGAAGACGATGGCCTCGTACGTCTTGTCCGAGCCCGTGATGTGGAGCGTGTCCACGCCCGGGTGCGCGGCGAGGTGGGCGCCCACGTCCGCGTCCCCGTGCACAACGCGCAGCACGCCCTCGCGCACCAGCGGCGCGAGGCACGCCTCCTGCAGCTCCGCGAGGTGCGCCATCACCGGGTGCAGCTTGAGGATGCAGACCTGGTTCTCCACGAAGAGCTTGTGGATGACGTCCAGGGGGCCGATGGACGAGGCGTTGCCGGCCCCCAGCACGAGGCAGACCCGCCCGGGCGGGGGCGTCCGGTAGGCGCCCGCCATCGTGGACGGGAGGGACTCCGCGGTGACGCCGGGCTCCATCCAGACGTCCGCCTCGGTGCCGATGTAGAAGAGGCGGTCGATGGGGTCCGCCGGCATCACGCGAGCGGTGACGGTCCCGTCCGGGAGCGTGCGCACCGGGCCCGGGATCCGGGGCACGCCGTCCCGCGCGATGTCCAGGAGCGCGCGCCGGTGGTAGCGGGTGGCCCGCAGGAAGATGTACGGGCCCACGATGGCCTCTTCGGCCGCGTCCGGGCCGGCGGGCGAGACGCCCTCGTGGATGGACCCCAGCTCCGTCCAGCGGGCGGCCAGGGGCAGCGTGACGCGGATCACCTCGTCCAGCAGGGCGGCCTTGCGCTCCGGCGAGGTCCGGACCCAGCGGTCCGCGGCGGCACGCAGCTCCGCGACGGCGGCATCGCACACGGGCAACGGCGTGGCGTCCGGGACCGGGAGGCGGGGAACGTAGGCGTGCGGGCCGGGGGCGAAGGGCGTGGTGGAGTCAGGCATCGTGGTCATGATGCCGTGCCCGGCGGCGCTCTGCCGCGCCGGATGCGGGGAATTCGCTGTCGGCGGGCTACCGTGTGTCTAGAATGCGCCACATCGGGACCGCCGAAGGAGACGGCGCCCCGAGGGCCACGACGTTGTCGCGGTCGAGTCGAGGAGGAGGAGACCTCGCATGCGTATGCGCGCACGCCCGATGACCGGGCTCGTTGCGTCGCTGATCCTCGTCGCCGCGTGCGGCGGGGGAGCCGCGACCCCGGCCCCGGCAACCCCGGCCCCGGCGACGGAGGCACCGGCATCCCAGGATGGCGGCAGCGGCGGCTTCACGCTGGGCAACGCCACCAGCGACGGGGCCCTGTGCACGGCGCCCACCGCGGCCCCCGGCACCACCCTGTCCGTCGCCAGCTACGGCGGCGCCTACCAGAAGGCCCAGCGCACCGGCTGGTTCGAGCCGTACGCCAAGGCAACGGGCGTGACCTTCACGGAGTCCGAGGAGTCCGCGAACGCCACCATCCAGGCCATGGTGGAGAACGGCCAGGTCACCTGGGACGCCGTGGACGTGGGCAACGACTTCGGCCTTGACGCCAACGCCGATGTCCTTGAGCCGCTGGACTACAGCAAGATCCCCGGCAAGGAGGTCATCCCCGGCTTCGCGAGCACCTATCGCGTCGCCGACATCACGTACGGCGTGGTCCTCGCCTACCGCACGGACATGGTGGGCGCCACCCCGCCGTCCGGCTGGGCGGACTTCTTCGACCTCCAGAAGTACCCGGGCAAGCGCGGCATCTACGACTACTCCGCGGGCGGCGTCTACGAGATCGCCCTCATGGCGGACGGCGTCGCGCCGAAGGACCTCTACCCGCTCGATCTCGCGCGGGCCGAGAAGAAGCTCGACACCATCAAGGACTCCATCGTCTGGTGGCCGGGCGGCGCCAAGAGCCAGGAGCTCATCGGCTCCGGCGAGGTGTCCATGGCCCTCATGTGGAACGGCCGCGCCTGGTCCGCGAAGAACGTGGACAACAAGCCGGTCGAGATCCAGTGGAACCAGCAGCTGCTGACCGCGGACTACTGGGTCGTCCCGAAGGGCACCCCGAACAAGGATGCCGCGATGGACTTCATCGCCTGGACGATCTGCAAGCAGAACAACGCGGCCCCGTCCAACAGCATCCCCTACGGCCCCACCAACACCCTCGCCAAGGCCAACCCGGACAAGGCGAGCGAGCTGGCCGCGACGAACATCAACGACACCACGGCGTACTTCGACGACGCCTGGTACGGCACGAACGCCAAGGCCGTTGACGACTCGTTCAACGCCTGGAAGACCAAGTAGCCATCGCCGGCTGACCGGACCTCCGGACACCGATCGATGACCACGGCACCCGCAACGGTGCAGGAGAAGGGGGGCCGCTCGCGCGGCCCCCTCGTCTCCCGCTGGGGCTCGCTCGCCGTGCCCCTCATGGTGTTCCTCACCATCACCTTCATGGTTCCCATGGCCATGATGGTGATCCGCAGCGTCACAGACCCCGCGGGCGTGGGGCTGGGCAACTACCAGGAGTTCTTCAGCTCCGAGGCGGACATCCGCGTCCTCGGCAACACCTTCTACATCGCCACCGTCACCACCGTGGCGTGCCTGCTCATCGGGTACCCGTACGCCTACCTGATGGCCAACGTGCCGCAACGGGCGGCCGGCATCCTGCTGATCTTCGTGCTGGTCCCCTTCTGGTCCAGCCTGCTGGTCCGCACGTTCGCATGGGAGGTCATCCTCCGCGACGTGGGCCTCATCAACAGCACCCTCAAGGCCCTGGGCTGGATCTCCGAGCCGCTCCCTCTGATCCGCAACACCTTCAGCGTGATCATCGGCATGACGCAGATCCTGCTGCCCTTCATGGTCCTGCCCCTGTACACCGTGATGCAGCGCATCGACCCGGAGGTCACGCGCGCCGCCGCCAACCTTGGCGCCTCGCCGTTCCGCGCGTTCGTCCGGGTCTTCCTGCCGCTGTCCTACTCCGGCATCACGGCCGGCAGCCTGCTGGTCTTCGTGCTGGCCCTGGGCTTCTACATCACGCCCACCATCCTGGGCAGCCCCCGCGAGACGATGATCAGCCGCTTCATCGCGGACCAGATCACCCAGCGCGTGAACTGGGGCCTGGGCACGGCGATGGCCGTGATCCTGATGGCGGTCACCCTGGTCGTGCTGCTCGTCGCGAGCCGGTTCGTGAAGCTGCGCGACGTCTACGGCGCGCTGGGCGAGGACTGACCGATGACCGACAGCTGGCTGCGCTGGAACCGGGTGCTCCTGCTCCTGTTCGGCGCCCTGACGATCGTCTTCCTCATCGGGCCCAGCCTCGTCATCGTGCCCATGGGCTTCACCTCCGGGTCCATCCTGGAGTTTCCGCCGCCCGGGTTCAGCCTGCAGTGGTACCAGAAGATGGTCACGGACCCGGCGTGGACCGGCAGCTTCGTGAACTCGTTCGTGGTGGCGTTGGGGACCGCGGTCCTCTCCACGATCCTGGGCACGCTGGCCGCCCTGGGCCTCTCGCGCGGGCGCATCCCGTTCAAGGGCGTGGCGAACGCCATCATCCTGGCGCCGCTGGTGGTGCCGGTGGTGGTCATCGCCATCGGCATGTTCAGCCTGTTTGTGAAGTGGAAGATCACGGGCACGCCGTTCGGCATCGTGATCGCCCACACGGCGCTGTCCGTCCCGTTCGTGGTGGTGAGCGTCACCACGAGCCTGCGGACCATGGACCGGAACCTTGAGGCCGCTGCGGCCAACCTGGGCGCCAGCCCCGCGATGACGTTCCGGCGCGTCACCCTCCCGCTCATCATGCCCGGCGTCTTCGCCGGCGCGCTCTTCGCATTCCTCTCATCCTGGGACGAGGTGGTCGTGGCGATCTTCCTGACGACGACGCGGTTCCGCACGCTGCCCGCGGTGATGTGGGAGCAGGTGCGGCAGGTCATCGATCCCACCGTGGCGGCCGTGGCCACCACGCTGCTGGTGATCACGACCGTGGTGCTCACACTGGCCGTGGTGGTCCGCCGGCAGGCACCGGTCCGATGAGCGCGCATCTCGAGACCCTGGGGCGCAAGCCCCGCAGCGACCGCCCGGCGCTGGTGATCACCGGGCTCCACAAGATGTTCGGCGACGTGGCGGCCGTGGACGGCGTGGACCTCACGGTCCCCGAGGGCGAGTTCCTCACGCTGCTCGGCCCGTCCGGCTCCGGCAAGACCACCACCCTGCGGATGATCGCGGGCTTCACGGTCCAGAGCTCCGGCACCATCGAGATCGATGGGACGGACGTCTCCAAGACGCCGCCGCACAGGCGCGACGTGGGCATGGTCTTCCAGAACTACGCTCTCTTCCCGCACATGACGGCAGGCGAGAACATCGCCTTCCCGCTGGAGATGCGGAAGCTGCCGAAGGCCGAGATCAGGCAGAAGGTGGCCGACGCGCTCAAGCTCGTGAAGCTGGACGGCTACGCGGGCCGCTACCCGCGCCAGATGTCCGGCGGCCAGCAGCAGCGCATCGCGCTCGCCCGCGCCGTGGTCTTCCAGCCGCGCCTGCTGCTCATGGACGAGCCGCTGGGCGCCCTGGACAAGAAGCTGCGCGAGGCGCTCCAGCTGGAGATCATGCACATCAGCCGCCAGCTGGGCGCGACGGTGATCTACGTCACCCACGACCAGGAGGAGGCGCTGGTCATGAGCGACCGGATCGCCATCTTCCACGACGGGAGGATCGAGCAGCTGGGCTCCGGCGAGGACCTCTATGAGCGGCCGGTGAGCCTGTTCGTGGCGGACTTCATCGGCGAGTCCAACATCCTCCACGGGACGTACGCTGCCGGCTCCGGCGATGCCGATGGCGGGGCCGTCAAGGCGGACCTGGGAACCTGGCGCGTCTCGCCCGAGTGGGCGGCACGGGCAGGCCTCGCGGACGGCGCATCCGCCGCGATGGTGGTCCGGCCGGAGCGCCTCCACCTGGCGGCACCGGACGCCGAGGTGGCGGCGGGGCGCAATGCGATCACCGCCACGGTGACGGACGTCCTGTACCTGGGCTCCACGCGCAAGTACGAGCTCCGGCTGGCCAGCGGCCAGCAGGTGGGCGTGCGCGAGCAGCTGGGCCGGGACGAGGGTGACTGGCGACCGGGCGAGCAGGTCCAGCTGACCTGGTCCCACGGAGCCGGCGTGCTGGTGGCCGGCAGGGGCGAATGACCCACGAGTACACGCTCCTGGTGGGCGGCACCGTGATCTGCGGGGCCGGCCAGCCGGATGCGACCGCCGTGGCGTGGGCGATGTCCACGGTCCTCGCCGTGGGCTCGGACGAGGGTGTCCACTCCATCTCGCGTGGCGACTCGCGGGTGCTCCAGCTGGATGGGGCGTTCGCCCTGGCGGCCGATGGCGGCATCCTGGAGGCGGGTGCGGACGCCAGCCTGGACGTCTATGCAGCGGATCCGCGCACGGGTGGCGGCGATGCGACGTATGCCCAGCCCTTGGCGAGGATCCGGGGTGGACGGGTGGTGGCCGGAGTCCTGCGCCAGGCCCCCTAGCCCGGCGGGGTCAGCGACGTGCGGGTGACCCGGCTCCGGACATGCATGCCGCGATCGTCGAGACGAGCTGGTCCGTCTGGAACGGCTTCCTGAGCATCGGCGACCCGTCCAGCGTGGGCTCTTCGTCACCGTCGCCAAGGTAGCCGGACATGAACACGACTGGCAGGTCCGGGCGCCGCGCCCGGATCCTGTCCGCCAGCTCCGGCCCGCGCATGCCCGGCATGACCACGTCCGTGAGCAGCAGGTCAACCGTGGACAGGCTGTCCCGGGTGAGCTCCAGCGCCGATGCACCGTTGGGAGCCTGGAGCACGTGGTAGCCGCGCCGCTCCAGCATTCTCGCGATGAGCGAGCGGACAGACTCCTCGTCCTCAACCAGCAGCACGGTTCCGTGGCCC
>CAIYZX010000593.1 GCA_903930745.1 uncultured Chloroflexota bacterium
ATTGCCCGTACAAACCCCGATTCCGGGGCTGGAGTCAGCCCAGGCGGGGGAGGACGGTGGCCAGGACCCGTTCGAAGGCGTCGCGATCGTCGGGGTCCACGCCGGTGAAGAGGTCCGCGACGGATGCGCGAAGCACGTCCATCTGGAGCTCGGCCGCCCCGGTACGGTCCACGATCTCCACCAGCGTCACGCGCCGGTCCGTTGGGTGCGCCGTCCGGCGGACCATGTTCGCGGCCTCGAGCCCGTCCACCAGCGCGGTGATGTTCCGCGGCGTCACCTCGAGGTGCGCGGCGAGATCTGCCATGCGCTGCGGCCCCTCGGTGGCCAGCGTGTAGAGGAGGCGGAGGCGGGGGAGCGTGTCGCCGCCGGCGGCAAGGGCGGCCCGTCGGGCCCAGGCGTCAAAGGCACGCACGAAGACCAGGGTGGCCTCCGCGAGGAGCTCCTCCGATCCGTCCGAGGCGTTGTCAGACGAGCGAGCGGCGCGCTCGGCGGCCTTCGCGAGTGCGGCGACGGTGGTGGGCTGCGGATCAGTAGGCATCGATGGTGTAACCGTACACGGTGAGACACATCACTGTCCATGGGTACGCAGTCACGGACCTTCACGGTACCCGGTGCTACCAGGCGTACAGGTCGATGTGGCCGCAGGCCTCGCACGTGCGCGTCTGGATGGACGTCACGCGCTCACCCACCTCAACTATGTCACCGAGCAGGGCCGCCCAGCCACCCGACGTGCCGCCGGTCCTCACATCCAGGATGCCGGGCCGCGAACCGGTCTGGCCGCAGTGGGAACAGCGGGATCGGTCCATTGGGTCCACGGCAGGTGGCTCCGGTGACTGGCCGGCCATCGGGGAGGCGTCCGCGGCGGGGGACTCCTCATCGGTGCCCCACGGCACGGAGTCCTGGTCAGGTCCGCAGCGCTCGCAGTGGACGAAGCCGAGGGGCATCTGCGCACCACAGAAGCGGCAGGCCTTGGTGGGACCGGACACGGGCTGATCCCCCTGGGTACGTGCGGATCAATGGGGACCAGTCTAGGCCTCGTCAGGGTGCTCGGCGGCGTAGATCTCGTCGGCTGCGCGGAGGCAGACGGCACGCATGCCGGCGCAGTCGTACCGGTTGTGCTCCAGGAGGCGGATCCACTTGTCCACGTGGCGCGGAGTCAGCTCCCGGCCGGACGCGAGGCGCTTCGTTACCACCCGGATGGCGTCGGCGGCCACGTCGTACGGGGCGTACTCAGGAACCTGATAACCGATCAATTCCAGGTAGTCCCGGAGGCGCTGCCTCGCCGGCCTGTCGCCCTCGTGGCAGCGGTTGCGCCAGCGCCTGGCGAGGGAGAGGGCGTTCACGAAGCGGGCTTCGAAGGCGGCGACGAGCTCCGGGTCCTCGTCCCTCAGCGTGCGTACCAGGTCCAGCTCGTGCGTGGACCAGGCCACGATCCGGCGGTCGTTGCGCTCGGCTCGCAGCACGAGGTTCGTGATGGCGTCGTGAAATGTCAGGACCCTGAGATGCGCGCCGGCGAGCACGGGATCCAGGGCAACCCAGTGGACGAACGGGCGCTCGCCTCGGCCCCGGCGGAGCGTGCCAAGCAGCGAGGGCATCGCCTTGGCCGTCCCTTCGACGTCGATGTAGAGCGCTCGGCGCGCCTCCTCAGGTGTCAGGCGGGCGTGGTTGGCGGTGGTGGTGGGCATCGGTTGGCCTCCTGCAAGCAGCTCAGTCGTAATGGACCCAGCCTCCGGTGGGCTCCCAGGACTCCTGGGTGGAGCGGCAGCCGGGGCAACGAGCCGGGGCCTCGTAGGTGAAGGTGCCGCCGCACGTGCAGGGGCCGGCGAACTTGGAGACCGCCTCGTGGTAGGCCTCGCCGTCCAGCGGCTCGCCCGTGAATGTGGCCTTGATCCTGGCGTCCATCCGGGCCCGCACCATGGCGTACGGGACGGGCAGCCCCTTGATGAACGCGAGATGGATGTCGCCCATGTCCTGGTGCGAGATGGACTTGGCGGCGCCACAGTCCGTGCAGTGGAGCAGGTCGAAGAAGAAGCCACCCCCTTCGCCGGCGGTGAACCTGGCGTCGCAGGTGGTGCATCGGTAGTCCGTTCGCATGCCCATCGGGTCTCCTTTCGGGTGCTGTGGCGAGGTGCCGACACCCTTGTCGGAGGGCTGTCAAGAGGGTGGGCAACGGAGTTGCCCCTGCGGGTGCGCGCCGCTGCGCGCGGGGATATGTGGAGGTGCGTGCGCTCGCGTGCGCGCGCGACGGCACGTTGAGTGAGGGCCGGATCGGATTCGAAATCGGGCTCGAAATCGGCCGAGGCTGTGCCATGGAGTTGTCACAGGCGATGCCCGAAGATGCCCTTGGCGCTGCTGGGCGTATGGCGGCCGGCGCGCCGGTGGTGTGACAGGAGGGCCAGGTGCCCAACGTTCCCAAACCCGACCTTGGCGGTCTGCCCGCCCCCGAGGAGCCGTGGTGCTACTCCGGGCGGATGCTGGAGGCGCTGCAGGCGGCGGCGGTCATGCACGCGGCGCAGCGCCGCAAGGGCGACGGGCGGGTGCCATACCTCGCGCACCTGATGGCGGTGAGCTCCATCGTGCTGGACTACGGCGGCTCAGAGGATGAGGCCATCGCGGCGCTCCTGCATGACTCGCTGGAGGACATCCGGCCGGCCGGGCTCGCCCGCCCGGTGGTGGCGGGGTTTGGGCCAGAGGTGCTTGCCATCGTGGAGGGCTGCACGGACGGGGAGCCGGATTCGACGGGCCGCAAGGAGGCGTGGGAGGTCCGGAAGGAGCGGTACATCGGGCACGTGGCGGCGGCGAGCGCGTCCGTGCTCCTGGTGTCTGCCGCTGACAAGCTGCACAACGCGCGGACCACGGTGACGGACCTGCGGGCGAGCGGCCCTGCAGCGCTGGACAAGTTCAAGGCGTCCCGCGCACAGACCATCTGGTACTACGAGGAACTCGTGAAGGCATTCACGAAGCACCCTCTTCACAATGTACGGCTCATCGAAGAGCTGGCGAGGACGGTCGCCGAGATGCGGCGGCTTTCGGGGGTTTGACGAGATGAACATCTGCGGCGACTGCGGCGACGACACCTTCTGGCCCGGCAAGGTCTGGGAGGCGCTGAACCCGGACGGGGCGGTCTTCTGCCCTGACTGCGCCCCGCGCGAGCGTGAGCGCCTGAAGGACCCCAATCAGCCGCGCAACCGGTGGGACAGCGACGCCTGGAAGGACACCGCGCGCCGGCACGGGTTTGACCCCGAGAAGATGCACGTGGACTGGCGGATGCCCGGCGACCCGCCGCCCCCAAAGGCCAAGCGCTCCCGCGCGAAGTCCACGGCGGCCTCGTCGTGATGGCGCTCCGCCGCCAGGAGGCCGATCCGCGCTGAGCGACGGCGCCCGCTAGGGCGGACCTTGTTGCGGGTTGAGCGCCCAGCGCACGCAGGGCTGGTGGGACGACTTGGAGGGACGAACATGTCCGATCTGGCGGAGACTGACCGGCAGGTAGCCGTGGGCGAGTGGGTGAAGGTCAGCGCGATCGAGGGCTACGTGCCCGCAGAGGGCGTGGTGTTGGCGGTTGCCGACGATGGGATCGATGTCCTGGACCCAACCGCCTTCGGGGGACGCGGGCAGGTCCTCGCGGTGAAG
>CAIYZX010000594.1 GCA_903930745.1 uncultured Chloroflexota bacterium
GTTCTTCTTCCCCATCGCGGCGATGCCCGGCTGGCTCCAGGGTGTGACGTACGCCTTCCCGCTGCGCTACTTCCTGACGATCGTGCGCGGGCTGATCCTCAAGGGCGCCGCCGTGCCGGAGCTGTGGCCGGAGCTGATCGCGATGTTCGTCTACGGGATGGTCGTGATGACCCTGGCCGCGAGCCGCTTCCACAAGCGCCTGGACTAGGACCCGCGCCCGCCGGCCGCCGTTCCCGCCGGTCCGGCGTGCCCGCCCAGCGGGCAACCTGCACGACGAGGCGGTGATCCTGCATCTCCATGCGGGCAGAACCGAGCGCTTGGACCCGGATCCGTCGAATCTGCATCGCCAAGCGGGCAGGAATGCACCTCCGTCGGCTGGGTTGCCCGCCCAGCGGGCATCGGGCCGGCGCGGGTCGGTGCGGCACGGGTCGCAGCTACGCCCCGGCGGGGGCTTGGGACCGGTTGGGGACAACTTCGCCGCACGGGGGACGCAGGTTGTGGATATCCCCCTAGCGCAGTGAAATCGAACAGGCGTACTATGCCTGCCCGCCTGCGTTGCCGGGAGCGCGCACACGGGGGGAACGTCGCTCACCTGCTTCCGAGGCCGCCCATGAGCACCAACAATCGGGGTCCCGCGCGCATCACCGTCGGTCGTGACGCGGTGGAGTTCGCAGAGCGCGTGGAGTGGAACGCCGCCCTGGACGGGGTGGAGCGCCCGCGCCTGCACCACTGGGTGGCAGCGGCCTGCGCACGGCCCTTCCTCGCCAAGTCGCTCGCGCGCGAGAAGGACGTCCTGGCCACGCGCCAGCTGATGCGGCGCTGCCTGGACGAGAAGTCGTATGGGCCGGAGCTGGACACCCCGGCGGTGATGCTGGGCGCCCGCGAGATCTGCGTGGAGCGCGGCGAGACGGAGGTGCGGACGTGGCACCTCGTGAAGTTCGTGTTCGGCCGGTTCGGGATGCGGATGCGGGACCCGGAGCCGGGCACGGAGGCGGTGGGCGAGGAGAAGGAGGCGAGCGGGACGCCGGGAGTGGGCGAGGGCGCCGCGGAGACCGAGGAGGAGCGGACGGCGCGCCGCAACGCCGCGATCGACCGGGAGATCGAGGAGGCGATGGCCGGGATCTCGGACGAGGAGCTGGAGGCGATCGCCGCCAACGCGCTGCTGGAGAACGGTCTGCCCAGGCCGGACTGGATGGACGACATGGACGACGTGGACGGCGTGCCCGGGGCCGATGGCGATGCGCCCGCACGCACCCCGCTGCTGCCAACACCCAGGCCGAAGCCGCCGCGCCGACGGTCCGAGGCGGAGCCGGGCAGGGGAGCGCCGGGACCGGAGACGGGTGCCGCTCGCGGTCGGCCGGTGAGGAAGGGAGCCAGGCCGGCCACGCCGATGCTGGACGAGTGCGGCACGGACTGGACCGCGCTCGCGCGCGAGGGGAAGCTGCCGCCGATGGTGGGCCGCGAGGCCGAGATGGCGCTGCTGCTCGAAGGGCTGTGCCGCCCCACGAAGCCCAACGCGCTGCTCGTGGGTGAGCCCGGCGTGGGGAAGAGCGCGCTCATCGAGGGACTGGCCGCCCGGATCGCGAAGGGTGACGTGCCGGCACCGCTCAGGGGCCGCCAGCTGTTTGCCCTGGACATGGCGGGCCTCACGCGGGACTCCCGCTTCTACGGCGTGATGGAGCAGCGCCTGGGCCGCCTGCTCGACGAGGCCCGGGAGGTCCACGCCATCCTGTTCCTGGACGAGGGCCACGTGATGATGGGCTCCGGCGGCCGCGAGGGGACCGGCGACATCGCGAGTGTGCTGAAGCCCGCCCTCGCGCGCGGCGAGCTCTCGTTCATCACGGCCACAACGGAGGACGAGTACCGCCGCTTCATCGTCCCCAACGGCGCGCTGGAGCGGCGGTTCAACGTGGTCCGCGTGGCGGAGCCGGATCGGCCAGCGGTCAGGCGCATCCTGGCGGCCCACCGGGACGCCATCGCGCAGGGTCACGGCGTGACGGTCCCGGACGAGGCGCTGGACCGGCTCGTGGAGATCACCGCGGCCCGCCTCGCGCACCGGCGGGAGCCGGACCGGTCGCGGGACCTGCTGGACCAGGCGGTGGCGCGGGCCATCGCGGGCGGCCGGACCCAGGTCACCACGGACGAGCTGGAGGCCACGGCGCGCCAGGTGGCCGGGTCGCCGGAGGTGACGGAGACGGCGCTCGAGGCGCTGCGCGCGGACCTGGTCCACGGTGGGCTCGTGGGCGAGCCGGAGGCGCTTGCCCTCGTGGAGCGGCTGGGCGTCACGTTCGCCGGGCTCGCGCTGCACCCGCAGCGGCCCCGGGCCGTGGTGGCGGTGATGGGCGGGGATGCGCCGGCCGTCGCGGACGCCATCGCGCAGCGGATCTACGGGGCGCCGGAGCGGGTCATCGGCATCGACGTCGGCGGTCTGCGGGACCCCTCGTCCGTCTCCGGGTTCCTGGGGGCCACGGCGGGATACATCGGCCACGGGACCACCCTGCCCATCCACGGGCTGGCGGAGCGCCCCAGCTCCGTCCTGCTCCTGCGGGGCGTGGACGGGGCGCACGAGGCCATCCGGGACCTGCTCGCCCGGGCGATCCGCGATGGCCACCTCACGGACGCGCAGGCGCGGCGCATCGGGCTCACGCAGGCGGTGGTGGTGCTGGAGACCCAGTCACCCGCGGGGGAGGTGCGGCCGCAGATCGGGTTCCGGGCCGGGGCGGCCGGCGGGAACGAGGCCGGGGTGTCGGGTCCGAAGGCGGCGGCGCGTCCGAAGGTGACGGCAGACCCGAAGGCGGCGGCCGCGCTGCTGGGCCAGGGGCTGGTCGGCGAATGTGACGTTGTCGTGGAGCGCCCCGCCGGAGACGCGCCCGGGGCTGCGGACCCGGAGGGCCAGGGATGGCCGGCCCGGGCGCTCGGCCGTCTCGCCGCCGCCTACCGGGCGAGTGGCGTGGAGCTCGCGTGGGACGCAGAGGTGGAGCGCGCGCTGGGCGCGGATCTCCGCGAGGCACCGCCAGCGGAGCGCGAGCGGCAGGTGGAGTCCCGGGTGGGCAGGGCGGTGCGGCCGCACCTGGCGACTGGGCGCCGGCCGCTGCGGGCCAGGCTTCGGACGCACCAGGGCGCACTTGGGGTGGAGGTGACCACCTGAGCCGCGAGACGCGGGCAGGCAGCGGAGGTTGGGCCGCGCCCGCGGGCGCGGGTGCCTAGAGCTGCCGGTCCCTGCCCAGGAACGCGATCACGATCGCGGACGCGTGGCGGCGGTTCACGCCGTGGCGAGCGGTCAGGAGGGCCACCATGTCGTGAGCGTCAAGGTCCCGGTGGGACTCCAGCTCCGCGAACCAGTGGCGGATGGGACGCCCGGACGCCCGCTCGATGCGGTCCACGTACGAGGTCCGATGGACGGTTTGCACGATCACCACCCCGGTGTAGCGTGACGGTTGCGCGGTTGCGCGGCACACCGCGCCCAAGGTCAGGGTACTCCCGCATGACCGCAAGGCAATGGATAACCCGCTGTGGGAAAGGGTGCCGTCTGGCGTAGGACAAAGGGAA
>CAIYZX010000595.1 GCA_903930745.1 uncultured Chloroflexota bacterium
CACGCGCGCCAGCGCCCGGCGGTAGAGCGCGGAGCCCGGCTCCAGGGCCAGGGCCATCCGCAGGTGCGTCCACGCCTCCCGCTCGCGGCCCAGCTTGCGCAGCGCCTCGCCCAGGCCGAACTGGCCGAAGTGCGAGACCGGGTCCGCGGCGACCAGCGCCTCGAAGGTCTCCCGCGCCAGCTCGTGCTGGCCCGCGTTGTGACGCGCCCGGCCCAGCGCCTCCAGGATGGACGTCTTGCCGGGCGCCAGCCGGGTGGCCCGCTCCAGCACGATCGCCGCCTGCGCGTTGTGGCGCCTCGCCATCAGGGCGTGGCCGCGCTGCAGGAGGTCGTACGCGGACTCATCGTCTGACACGTCCGGCTCGCCCGGCACGTCCGGCACGTCCTGGGGCTGCTCCTCTGGGAGATCTGGCTGCATCGCGGGATCCTCGCATGAGCCGGGGGATCGCGCCGGTACGATGATGGGGCACCGGGCCGGCCCGTCACTCCGCCGCCGGCACCCGTCCATCGCTCAACAGGTCTCGCGTTGTCCATCCTGCGCCTCGCCATCGCCCTCTTCCTCGTCCAGTGGGGATTCCACGGGTGGACGGCCTCCCTGCCGCTCGCGCTGGCCCGCTCCGGGGCGCCGGAGGCCTCCGTGGGCCTGATCATGGGCGTCGCGGCCGTCGTCCAGATCCCGGGTGCCGTGGTGGGTGGCCGGCTCCTGGACCGCTTCGGCGGCGTCCGGCTCTTCGCCATCTCCGCGCTCGCGTACTTCGCCAGCGCGCTCGTGATCCTCGTCTCGGGCGCAGACCCGGCCTCGGACCTTGGGCCCATCGTGCTCTCGCGGGTCCTCCAGGGCATCGGCATCGGCCTCTCGCTGCCGTCCGCCCTCTCGCTCGTCCCGCGGCTCGCGGCGCCCCTGCGGCAGGCGGCCGCGCTCTCCTACGTCAGTGCCGCGCACAACACCGCGATGATGGTGGTCCCCGCAGTCTCGCTGGCGATCCTGGACGTCGGCGGCCTGCCGGGCGTCTCATGGCTGGTGGTGGGCGCCACCATCGTGGCCTTCCTGCTCTCGCGCGGGCTGCCGCTCCTCCCCGTGTCCGCCTCCACGGGCCCGGACCTCGCGGCCGCCAGCCGGCGCTTCGGCATCACCTACCGGGCCGCCTGGGCAATGCCGCTGCTGATCGTCATCCTCTACGTGGCCCACTGGGGCGTGGTGACGTCCTACCTGCCCATTCGCGCCGATGCCGCGGGGGCCAGCGTGGGCCTCTTCTTCGCGATGGACGGGGTGGGCATCGTGGTCACGCGCCTGCTCACCGGCCGGCTCACGAACTACCTGTCCCTGCGGGCGCTGATCCTGGTGGGCGCCCTGATGACCGGCGCGGCGCTGCTGCTGCTGCTCCTGCCGCCCACGGACCCGCTGCTCGTGGTCAGCGGGCTGCTGGGCGGGGCCGGCGGCGCCATCGTGATGACGCCCATCACCATCGAGCTCTCGCGGCGCTCATCGGACGCGGACCGCGGCTCGGCCTTCGCGCTGTTCTCGGCGGGGCTGGCGGCGGCGATGACCATCGGGTCCATCGGCGGTGCGCCCGTGGTGGCGGCGTTCGGCTACGAGACGGGGCTGATCGCGGGCATCGCGCTGCTGCTGGTGAGCGTGGCGCTCACGCTGGTCAACCGGCCGCTGGCAGAGCCGCTGCACGCGCCGCCGGCCGAGGCGGTCTCATCGGGCTCGGCCTGACCCCGGTCGCTTCGGCCACCCCGGTCGCTTCGGCCCCGCTCCCGAGCCGGCGGAAGGCTAGGCGCCCAGGTCCCGGTACGCCGCGAGGTCCAGCTGCTTGAGCCGCGGGCTGTCCGTGCGCCCGGGGATGCGGCCGCGCTTCGCGATGGGCTGCCCGTTGATCTCCTTGATGTCGCCCGTGAAGTCGATGGGCGTGGCGCCGGAGATGTACGAGCCCACGGCGAACGAGTCCACCGGGGCGCCCAGGTCCTTGAAGTAGCGGATGCGGTCCGGGGTGAGGCCGCCGGAGACCGTGATGGTCACGTGGTTGAAGCCGGCCTGGTCCAGGCGGGCCCGCAGCTCCGTGACGAGATCCGCGGTGACGCGACCGCGCTCCGACGGCGTGTCCAGCCGGATGCCGTACAGGCGGTCACCCAGGGCGCGGGCCACCCGGAGGGCCTCCTCGGCCTCGTCCTTGAACGTGTCCACGAGCACGATGCGCGGCACATCCGGCGGCATGTCCCGGTCGAACGCCTCCGCCGCCGCCACCGTGTCGCCAAAGATCAGGACCAGCGAGTGCGGCATGGTGCCCGTGGGGTTGAGACCCGCGAGGCGGGCGCCGGCAGGCGTGGAGGCGCCCACGCACCCGCCCACGATGGCCGCGTAGTCCAGGACGTCCGTGATGTCCGGGTGGACGTGGCGGGCGCCGAACGAGATGACCGGCTGCGGGGCCGCGGTCTCCACGCACTCGCGCGAGGCGGTGGCCCAGCCGGTGGACTGGGCGAGCATGCCCAGCATGGCGGTCTCGTAGAGGGCGAATGCCCGGTACCGCGCCTGGATCCGGAGGACGATCTCCTTCTTCTCCACGTGGTCGCCGTCCTCGAGGGACTCCACGATGGCGCCGGGCTCGTTGGCCAGCACGTGGCCGATGAGGTTGGTGGCCTCGCCGATGCCGCACAGGACGGCTGGCTGGCGGCAGAAGACCTCCATGGTGACGACGGGGTCGATGCCCTCGGCGTCCAGGATGGAGTTCGCGCGGGCGAAGTAGACGTCCGCGGTGGCGCCCGAGAGGATCTCGTGGGACGGGCGGGTGCGCTGCAGGCCCATTCAGCGAGGCCTTGGGGCGGTGGCGGGGTTGGTCACGATCCGTCGGGTCCTTCGTCAGGGTGGCGCCTGGAGCGGTCCCGGGCGCGTGCCTTGCGCGGGAGTGTAGCGCACGGC
>CAIYZX010000596.1 GCA_903930745.1 uncultured Chloroflexota bacterium
GGCGGCAGCGGCGAGCAGGCGAGCATGGCCGCGGTCTGCGCCCAGATGCTCCGCTTCTGGGACCTCCCGGGCGGCGTGTCCGCGGGCATGACCGAGTCCAAGATCCCCGACGCCCAGTCCGGCGCAGAGAAGGCCCACACCGTCACGCTGGCCGCCCAGGCGGGACCGGACATGGTCCTCGAGGCGGCGGGCATGCAGGCGAGCCTCATGTCGGTGACGCTCGAGGGCTTCGTCCTGGACAACGACATGCTGGGCCAGGTGATGCGCGGGATCCGCGGCGTGGAGGTCACGGACGAGACGCTGGCCTTCGACACCATCCGCGACGTGGTCCGCGGCGAGGGCCACTTCCTGGGCCACCCGGACACCATCTCGCGGATGCGTTCGGACTTCGTGTACCCGGAGGTGGGTGACCGCCGGCCGCCCACGGCCTGGGAGGAGGACGGGTGCCGCGACGCCCGGTCTCGCGCGCGCGACCGCGTGCGGGCGCTCCTCGCCCACCACTACCCCACGCACATCGACGAGGCGCTGGACGACCGGATCCGCGCCACGTTCGACATCCAGCTCACGCGCGAGGCCATGCGCCCCGGCAACGCGCGCTGGCCGATCTAGGCGACACCACCCGCGGCAACCCCACCCGGCGATCATCGAACACCCTAGAGGAGCGCTCCAATGCAGGGACAGGCTCGCGTTGTCATCATCGGCGGAGGTGCCATGGGCATCGGCCTCCTCCACGGCCTCGCCATGGAAGGCTGGACCGATGTCGTCCTGATCGAGAAGGGCGAGCTCACCTCGGGCTCCACGTGGCATGCCGCGGGCCAGTGCCCCAGCTTCATCGCCAACTACAACCTGGCCAAGGTCCACGACTACAGCAACAAGCTGTACGCGCGCCTCGAGGCCGAGACCGGGATGGCCACGGGCTGGCACGCCACGGGCGGCATCCGCTTCGCCACCAACCAGCTGGAGCTGGACTACTTCAAGCGCGTGGAGGGCGTCTCGTCCCTCATCGGCTTCCGGATGCAGCTCATCAGCCCGGAGGAGATCCGGCGGATCAACCCGTACGTGACCACCGAGGGCGTGCTCGCGGGCGCCTGGACGCTGGACGACGGCTACGTCGATCCCTCGTCCGCCTGCAACGCGATGGTGAAGCAGGCCGTCGGCATGGGCACCACCGTGGTCAAGCACAACCGCGTGCTGGGCATCGAGCAGCTGCCCACGGGCGAGTTCCGCGTCTCCACGGAGCAGGGCGACATCATCGCCGAGCACGTGGTGAACGCCGCCGGCTGCTTCGCGGACCGCGTGTCCGCCATGGTGGGCGTGACCACCCGCTTCGCGAACATGAAGCACCAGTACGTGGTGACGGGTCCCGTCAAGGAGTTCCTGGAGCGCGATGGCGAGATCCCGGTCATGCGCGACCCCCACTGCTCCGCGTACTACCGCCAGGAGCAGAAGAGCGGCCTGATCGGCATCTACGAGGGCTTCGACACCGAAGAGGCCTGGAAGGAGCAGGGCGGCCCGGCGTGGGACTCCACGTTCGAGCTGTTCGAGCCCCAGTTCGACCGCATCACGCCGTACCTTGAGCGCGTGATGGAGCGGATGCCGATCCTGGCCGAGGCCGGCATCAAGAAGGTCGTCAACGGCGCCATCTCCCACACGCCGGACTCCAACCCGCTCGTGGGCCGGGCGCCTGGCGTCCGCAACTTCTGGCTGACCACCGGTGCCGGCATCGGCATCGCGCAGGGCCCGGGCTGCGGCCGGTACCTCGCGCAGGAGATGGTCCACGGCGACTCCGAGATCAACCTCCTGGGCATGGACCCGCGCCGCTACGGCGAGTTCTGCGACCAGGACTACGCGTCCGCCAAGGCCCATCGCGAGTACTGGGACATGTACCGCCTGGTGCCTCCCGGCGAGGAGCGCCCCGAGGGCCGGCCCGCGAAGGCCTCCACGCTCTACCCGGTGCTCGCCGCGAAGGGCGCGATCTTCGGTGAGGGCTTTGGCTGGGAGCGCCCGAAGTGGTTCCCGCCCGCAGGCGTGACCGAGGAGGACGCGACCTTCCACCGGACCAACGCGTTCCCCGTGGTGGCCGCGGAATGCAAGGCCGTCGCCGAGCGCGTGGGCATCATGGAGCTCCCGTCGTTCTCCACGTTCATGGTGACCGGGCCCGATGCGCTGCCGATGCTGGAGGGCCTCTTCGCCAACCGCATGCCCCGGCGTGACGGCGGCGTGGTCCTCTCCCATGCGCTGTCCGATCTTGGCCGGTTCCAGACCGAGGCCACGATCACGCGCCTGGCCTCGGACCGCTTCCTCGTGCTGACCGGCGCCTACGCCTACCTCCGCGACCTGGACATGCTCAACTGGGCCGCCTCCTCGGGTGGGTCCGTGGCCGTGGAGGATCTCACGGAGGCGTGGACCACGCTCATCGTGGCCGGGCCCCGCTCCCGCGAGGTCCTTTCCGCCGTGACCACTGCGGACCTCTCCAACGAGGCCTTCCCCTGGCTCACCGGCAAGACCATCACCGTGGCGGGCGCCTCGGTGGTCGCCCTGCGCGTGAACTACGTCGGCGAGCTGGGCTGGGAGATCCACGTGCCGATGGCCTCGGCCGTCGCCGTCTACGAGGCCATCTGGGCCGCGGGTGCCGCATTCGGGATCGCCGACTTCGGCCTGTACGCCATGAACTCGCTGCGCCTCGAGAAGGGCTATGCCGGCTGGGGCGCGGAGCTCACCGCGGAGATCACGCCCGTGGAGGCCGGGATGCTCCGCTTCGTGCGCTTCGACCACGCATTCCGCGGCCGGGAGGCCGTGGAGGCACGCCAGGCCGCCGGTGCGTCCACCCATCTTGTGCTGCTCTCGGTCTCCACCGCGTCGGACGATCCGGTTGGCGGCGAGCCCGTCTTCTCGGGCGATCGCGTGGTGGGCGTCACCACGTCCGGCGGCTACGGCCACCGCGTGGGCACGGGCCTCGCCTTCGCGTACGTGGACTCCGGGTTCGAGGCGGGGGGCACCGCGCTCTCCGTTGCACTCCTCGGGTCGCGCCGCGATGCGGTCGTCCTGGCCGAGCCGCCCTACGACGCCGCCAACGCCC
>CAIYZX010000597.1 GCA_903930745.1 uncultured Chloroflexota bacterium
CCCGCACGAGGAAGCCCGGCTGATGTTCAAGGCCATCATCCTGCTCACGCGCAAGGACGACGCGACCAAGGCGGATTTCCGGGAGTGGATGCTGGTCCGCCATGCGCCGCTCGCGAAGCAGCTGCCCGGGGTCCGCAAGCTGGTCTTCAACCTGATCGAGAACGACGACGCCCCGTACGACGGCGTGTCCGAGCTCTGGTTCGACAGCCAGGAGGCCTTCACCGCCGCCTACGCGACGGAGATCGGCAAGGCTGTTGCCGGGGACTCCATCGCCAACGTGAAGGCGCGGATCCGGCTCTTCGCGGACGAGCAGCCGCAGCTGGGCTGACGCGCCGGCCGGCCCGGCCGGGCTGACGCGCGGAGGGCCTCGCCGGGCCGGGACGCGGACGGGCCCCGCCGGGCCAATGCGCGCCGAGGGGACTCCGAGGGGGGATGTCCCCACGCGGGCGGGCGGGCGTACGATGGCGGGACCAGCAGCCCCACCGGAGCGTCATCCCCCATGGCCCAGCCTGCCCACGACGCAACCGACGACGCAACCGACGACGCAACCGCCGCCCCCGACGCGGTCCCCGCCGATCACCCGCTTCTCGCGGCCGCCCGCGCCATCCTCCCGGAGCTCGTGGAGGTTCGCCGACGGCTCCACCGGACGCCGGAGGTGGGCCTCCAGCTGCCGAAGACCCAGGCGATCGTGGCGGAGCAGGTCCGTTCGCTCGGCCTCGAGGTCCGGCTTGGCGAGACCACGACGTCCGTGGTGGCGGTCATCGAGGGTGCGCGCCCCGGTCCCACGATCCTGCTCCGCGCGGACATGGACGGCCTTCCGCTGCGTGAGGACACGGGCCTGGATTTCGCCTCCGAGACCGGCAGCACCATGCACGCGTGCGGCCACGACACGCACATGACGATGCTCCTGGGCGCCGCCCGCCTCCTCGTGGAGCGGCGCGAAGCGCTGGCCGGCCGCGTGCTCCTGATGTTCCAGCCGGGCGAGGAGGGGTACGCGGGCGCCCGGTACATGCTGGACGAGGGGCTCCTCGCCGAGGGGCCGCACGGTGCCGCCGGCGTGGAGCGTGCCTTCGCGATCCACATCACCACCCGCCTTCCCGATGGCGTGGTGGGCCTGCGGGGCGGCTCGCTGATGGCGGCCTCGGACCGGCTGGTGGGCGTGGTGACCGGGCGCGGCGGGCACGCATCGGCGCCCCATGACGCCGTGGACCCCATCACGGCCGCGGCAGACCTCGTGCTCCAGCTGCAGACCGCGATCACCCGGAACGTGGACGTCTTCGATCCCACGGTGCTCACGATCGCGCGGATCGCGGGCGGCACCACGAACAACATCATCCCGGAGCGCGTGGAGATCGAGGGGACGCTGCGCTGCGTGTCGGATGCCACAAGGGAGAAGATGCACGCCCTCATCGGCCGGGTGGCGGACGGCGTGGCGCGGACCCACGGCGTCACGATCGAGATGACCATCGACCCCGGGTACCCGCTCCTCGCCAACGACGAGACGACCGCCGACTGGATCCTGGACCTGGCCACGAAGCTGGGCGGACCGGAGGCGGCGGAGCGGTTCGCCAGCCCCATCATGGGCGCGGAGGACTTCGCCTACGTCACGCAGGCGGTCCCGGGCGCGATGGCGTTCCTGGGCGCCCGACTGCCGGGGCAGGAGGAGCAGGACGCCGCGCCCAACCATTCGAACGTCGTGGTCTTCCACGAGCCGTCCATGGCGATGGGCGTGGCTCTCTACGCGGCGGCGGCGCTGGACTTCCTGGCCGGGTAGCCATCCAGGGTCGGACGGCCCCGCCACGACGGGCGCCGGGCCGGCGGCGGCGCGGCGCGCGGCTCGTGTGCCTGCGGCACGAGGCCGGGTGCCCTAGTTGCGCTCGATCGTCGAGCGGGCCAGCGCGAGCGCGGCGTCTCCCGCGCCCAGCGCGTCAAGTCCCAACAGGATGGACCCCAGGACGGGCGGCGCATCCAAGCGGACGATCCGCGCACGCGGTGCCACTGCAAGCAGCCCGGCGCGGACCCGGTCGTGGAACGCGGTGTCGGTGGTCTTCCAGATGGACCCGCTCAACACGATCTCCACCTCGGCTCGTGCGAGGCCAAGCCGGCGGATCGCGGAGGCGCCCAGCAGGACCGCTTCGTCCGCCAGCCAGTCAACGAGCCTGCGCGCAACAGCGTCACCGTCCTGGGCTGCGCCGAAGACGAGGGGTGCCATCGCCACGAGGTCCAGCTCCGAGACCCGGCCGAGGCGGACCTCGGTCAGCAGATCCTGCGGTCGGCGGACCCCTGCGGCCTGGGGGAGGATGCGCTCCAGGGTCGTTCGCGGGGAGCGGCCGTCACGGGCGCGCACGGTGGCGGCGACGGCCCTGACCACGAGGTCACCTCCGCCGCCCTCGTCACCGGACAACGCACCGAGCGATGCGAACCGCGCGACCCTTCCCGTTCGCCCCACGCCGGCGCAGTTCATGCCCGTCCCCAGCACGATCGAGATACCGAAGCCTGCCGTCGCGCCGGCGCGCAGGCCCGCGAAGGCGTCGTTGCGCACGATGGTCCGATCCGCGAGGCCCGCCCGACGGAGCGCACTCCGAAGCCGGCGATCGTCCAGCGGCAGGTCCGCGCCCGCCAGGCAGTAGACGCCGACGGCGGCGTGCGTGCCTGCCTCGTTGAGCCCGGCGGCGGCGGCGGCGAGTCGCCGCCCCTCGGCGATGGTCGCCAGCATCTGCCGCATGCCCACGG
Organism: uncultured Chloroflexota bacterium; assembly: GCA_903930745.1. GTDB lineage: Bacteria > Chloroflexota > Limnocylindria > Limnocylindrales > CSP1-4 > CAIXZV01. The sequence goes on from CAIYZX010000597.1 coordinate 2,734, forward strand.
CGTGGTATGAGCCGGGACCGGTGCGAGCCGCTCCCAGCACGCGTCCGTCGGGAGCCACGAGTGCCACGTCGGTCTTGGAGTTGCCGCCGTCCACTGCCAGGACGGCAACGGGTCCGGGGCCCGCCGCCGTCGTGGCTGCCGCGTGCGCCGCCGCAGCCTCCACCACGTCAACCACCGGGCCAGAACCGTGGCAGGAGGTCCCGGTTGGCGGTGAGGATCTCCGCGAGGAGCGGCTCGGCCACCGCCTCCGACGGCACCAGTGGGTTGGCCTCCAGGGCATCAAGCGCGATGCCGCGGTCGCCGGACATCGCCGCTGCCACCGTCAGCCGCTGGAAGCGATCGATGCCCAGGACGAGGTCGCGCTGCTCCGGCTTGAGGGGGGCGCCACCCAGGGCACGGGCGCCGGACTCGTCAACCTGGCAGGTGGCCTCGATCACGAGGTCCGCCGGCAGGTCCGCGAAGGCGCCGTTGTTGCGGACGTTGACCACGAGATGCCGGCCCGTTGGGGACAGCAGCGCCTCCACGAGCTCCAGCGCCGCCTCGGAGTACCAGGCCCCGCCACGCTCGTCGAGCAGGGCGGGCTTGGTGACGAGCGCGGGGTCCCGGTACAGCTCCAGGAGCCCTCGCTCGATCTCCATGACCTCCGCCGCCCGTGTCCCGCCGGCGAGCTGCTCCGCGAGCACGTCCGCCGGGTGGTCGTAGAAGGACTGGTAGTAGGACGGGATGGCGCCCATCTCGCGGATGCGCGACAGGGGCCAGCCGGTCTCGTCCGCCACGCGTTCGCCGTGCTCGTCCAGCAGCCGTTCAAGCGCCGGAACACCGTCCACGAGGACCTCGCGGAACCACGAGGCGTGGTTCAGGCCCACGGAATCCAGCTCCACGCGCGCAGCCTCCACGCCGAGGCCGGCGGCGATCGCCCGTTGCAGTCCGATCGCCACGTTGCACAGGCCCATCGCCCGGTGACCGGCATCGAGCAGGGCCTGGGTCACGGTCCCGACAGGGTTCGTGAAGTCGATGAGCCACCCGTCCGGGGAGCCCCGCCGGGCGAACCGCTCGGCAAGGTCCAGCACCACGGGCACCGTCCTGAGCGACTTCGCGAAGCCGCCCGGACCGGTGGTCTCCTGGCCGAGGATGCCGTAGCGCAGGGGGATCGTCTCGTCGCGCAGGCGTGCCGCCTGTCCGCCAACACGAAGCTGCACCAGGCAGAAGGATGCCCCGTCCAGCGCCGAGTCCGTGTCAGCCGTGAGGACGAGCCGTCCGCCCCATCCTGCGTGCTCCAGGATCCGCCGGGCGAAGCCGCCAACGATGGCGAGGCGGTCCGGATCGATGTCCACGAGGACCAGCTCGTCCACCGGCAGCGTGGCGGCGCGATTGGCCACGCCCTGGACCAGCTCAGGCGAGTACGTGCTGCCGCCGCCGATGACCGCGAGCTTCATGGATGACTCCTTGGCTGGGATCAGCTGTCGGCCGACGACGCGCCGCAGCCACAGGACGCGCGCCGGACCAGGGTGGTGGGCAGGAGGACCTCGCGGGTCGCCGCACGGCCCTCGATGGCCGCGATCAGCTGCGCGGCGGCAACCCTGCCCAGCTCCCGTGCCGGGGCCGCCACCGTGGTGAGCGGGGGCCGGGTCCACGCCGCCGTCGGGCTGTCGTCGAAGCCGATGAGCAGGACGTCCTCCGGCACGCGCACCCCTGCCTGCTCGAACCCGTGCAGCGCGCCGATCGCCACCTCGTCCGAGACCGCGAACACGGCGTCGAACGGGTGGCCGGAGGCGACCAGGGCCAGGGCCATCTCCCTGCCCTCCTCCTCTGACCAGTGTCCGTGCATCACCAGCCGGCCGGCCGCCTCCACCCCGCACGCGACAAGCTCCTGGGCCCACAGCCGCTCACGGCGGATGCTGGCCTCTGCGTCCGTTGGACCGGCAAGGCAGGCCACGTGACGGGCGCCGTGATCGAGGACCAGGTGGCGGATCGCCTCGCGGACGCCCAGGGCAGGGTCGAACGAGACCGTGGGGAGCAGCGGGTGCGTGCGCTCCACCAGCACCGTTGGACGGCCCTGCCGGACCAGCCGGTCGATGTGGCTCGAGGCAAGCGAGTGCGGCAGGATGATCGTGCCGTCCACGAACGCGGGATCGGCGGGCGGCAGGCTGGGCAGGAGATCGCTCTCCGGATCCAGCGCCTCCGTGGACGACACCAGCAAGTGCAGGCCGGCGGCCCGGGAGACCTGCTCCACGCCGCTGAGGAGCTCCGAGAAGTAGGGGCCGGACAGCTCCGGCAGCACCAGGCCCAGCGTCCCCGTTGGAGCGCCGGCGAGACGTCGGGCGGCGCTGTTGGGAACGTAGCCCAGGCGCTGCACGGCGGCGATGACGCGAGTCCTCGTGGCGGGCGCCACCCTGTGCGGCAGATTCAGCACGCGGCTGACCGTGGCCGTCGAGACGCCCGCCAGGCGGGCGACGTCGGCGACGGTGGGGGATCCCGCGGGCGAACCCGACTGGAGCACTGGCACGACTGGCGGATCCTCGGGTACTGGAGGTGACTGGGGCGACACCCCCCATCGTGTCGCTCGCCCGCTGGGCCGGGCATCATGGCAGTTCTTCGACATGCCGGGCAGCGCGTGTCGGTAGGGCGTACTGTACGCGCTTACACATGGTCGTCAAGGCGGCGTTCCCCCAGGCATCGTCATTCCACGGAGGCAGCCAGCTCACATGCGCCCGTTCCGTGTCGCCGTCACCTTCGATGCCGAGCATCCCGATCGACCCCACCACCTCGTGGGACACGAGCACGAGCTGCTCGACACGCTCGGCGAGCTCGACGTCCGAGCCACCTTCTTCGTCCAGGGCCGCTGGGCGGAGGCGTTCCCGGATGCGGCCCGGCGCATCGGCGACGAGGGGCACCTCGTGGGCAACCACTCCCACTACCACGCACGGATGCACCTGTTGACGGAGGCGGGCCTGCGCGAGGACCTGCGGGCCGCGGCCGGCGTCATCGAGCGCCACTGCCGGCGCGACCCCGTTCCATGGTTCCGGGCTCCGTTCGGCGCCGGTGCCTCCGACGCGCGGGTGCAGGACGCGCTGCAGGAGCTCGGGTACACGCAGGTCCTGTGGACCTCCACCGGCAGCGACTGGGATCCGGAGCGGACCGCGGCACACGTCGAGGACGAGCTGCTCGCGTCCGCGCTTGCCCACGGCGATGGCGCCATCCTGCTCTGCCACACCTGGCCATCGCACACGTACGCGACGCTGGCCGGCACCATCGCGCGCCTTCGCTCGGCAGGCGCCCAGCTCGTCACCGTCGACCAGCTGGACGCCTCGCAGATCCCGTCCACCTGGGGCCCCGGCGGGGACTGAGCGCCCGGGCCGGACACGGTCCCACGGGGGCGTCAGCACCGTGGGGTCCCGCGGTCGTGGGCAGGCTTGCGGGCGCTTCGCCGGCCGCCCGCCCCGGCCGCCCGTCCCTGCCATCCGGCCACCCGTCAGCCACGTGCCCCACGACAGCGCGATATCCCCTATTGACGACTTCGTGTAAGCGCGTACAGTACCCCGCTAAGGTCCCCGCCCGGCGATGGCGGCGCACCCGTACGACCCGAAAGGGTTGGCTGTCCGGCCTGTGCCCCGCGGGCGCAGCGCGCGGGCACAGGATGACTTGGAGGAGGAGATCAACATGACCCCGCGCACCCTGAGACTGGCGACCGGCCTGGTGGCCGTCGCCATGCTCGCCGGCGCCTGTGGCGGCTCCGCCACGCCCACCGCCGCTCCCGCCACGGAGGCGCCCACGCCCACCGCCGCTCCCGCCACGGAGGCGCCCGCCACGGCCGCCGCCCCGGTGGAGATCAAGTGGTTCGTGGGCCTGGGCACCGGCGACAACATGGACGTCCAGGTCCCGGTCGAGCAGCAGGTCGTGGACGACTGGAACGCCGCCCACCCGGATATCCACGTCACGCTCGAGGTTGTCCCCAACACCAGCGCCAAGGACACGCTCCTCACGGAGAACGCGTCGGGCAATCCGCCGGACGTGGTGGGCCCCGCCGGCGTCTCCGGCTCCAACGGCTTCTACGGCCAGTGGGCGGACCTCACGCCCTACATCACCAGCAGCAACTACGACCTGTCGCAGTTCCCGGACGCGGCCGTCAAGGCCTTCCAGGTGGGCGGCCAGGGCCAGCTTGGCCTGCCGTTCGCGATGTACCCGTCGTTCATGTTCTACCGCCCGTCGCTCTTCGACGAGGCCGGCCTGAACCAGCCGCCCAAGGCGTACGACGAGAAGTACACGATGCCGGACGGCACCCAGGTTGACTGGAACTGGGACACCATCACCAAGATCGGCCAGCTCCTCACCGTTGACGCCAACGGCAAGGACGCGACGAGCCCGGACTTCAACCCCAAGAAGGTGGTCCAGTACGGCTATCACCAGCCCTGGAACGGCGCCCCGGAGTGGGGCACGTGGTTCAAGCCCGGCAGCTTCTACGACCCGGAGACCAAGGCGATCGCGGTGCCGGACGGCTGGGCGGAGGCCTGGCAGTGGATGCACGACTCGGTCTTCAAGTTCCACATCCAGCCGTCGTTCGACACCACCGCCGCCGTCGAGTGGGGCGAGCAGAACGCATTCCCCACGGGCAAGATCGCGATGGCGATGTCGTACACCTGGTACACCTGCTGCCTTGGCGAGACCATCCAGGGCGACTGGAACATCGCCCCGGCACCGTCCTACGACGGCCAGGTCAGCCCGGACCTCAACGCGGACACCTTCCGCATCTCGGCCGGATCCAAGCACCCCGCGGAGGCCTTCCAGTTCCTCTCGTACCTCGTTGGCGAGGCGGCCCCCAAGCTCCTGGTGATCTACGGCGGCATGCCCGCCCGGCCGGAGCAGCAGGACTCGTTCTTCGCGGAGCTGGACAAGCAGTTCACCCAGGGCGTGAACTGGGACGTGGCCCGGCAGAGCCTGGAGCGTGCCGCGCACCCGTCCGCGGAGGCGTACTTCCCCAACTACCTCAAGTACCGCTCGTACATCTACGAGGACTTCTCGGTCAAGCTGATGAAGGACCCTGCGCTGGACGTGGCCAGCTACATCAGCGAGACGATGCTGCCCACGCTCCAGCAGCTCGCGGCCACCGCGCCGTGAGCCGTGCCGCCGGCGTGGTCTGCGCCGGCGGATGACAGACCGGGGGCGGAGTGCGAGATGATCGCGTTCCGCCCCCAACCCGTCTCGGCGGCCGTCCGCAGGGATGGATCCGACACCGCAGCACCCGTCACCGCTCACCAGGCGCGAGGAGTCCCGTGCGCTACTCCAAGCTCAAGGTCAGGCAGCGTGAGGCCCTCTGGGCCTTCCTGTTCATCTCGCCCTGGATCCTGGGCATGGTGGTCTTCTTCGCCTTCCCCATCATCGCCAGCCTCCTGTTGACCTTCTTCAAGGCGACGCTCACGGGGGCGGACCGCAACTTCCAGTTCATCGGCCTCGGGTCGTGGCAGCGCATGCTCAACGACCCGCTCATGTGGCAGTCGCTGGGCGTCACGCTCCGATTCACGCTGCTCACCCTTCCCGTGGGGGTCTTCCTGCCGCTTGCCGTGGCGGTCGTCCTCAACAGCAAGGCGCTCGTCGCCCCCGGAACGTTCCGCGTGCTGTGGTTCCTGCCGTACGTCATCCCGTTCGTCGCGGGAATCATCGCGTGGCTGGGCATCCTGGGCCAGGAGGGCCCGGTGAGCAAGCTCCTGCGTCTCGTGGGCATCGAGAACCCGCCGCTCTGGACGGATGACCCGGGGCTCATCTACCCCGCTCTCGTGCTGATGGGCATCTGGGGGATCGGCAGCTCCGTGGTGGTCTACCTCTCCGGCCTGGCCGGTGTCCCCTCGGAGCTCTACGAGGCCGCCGAGGTTGATGGAGCCGGCTGGTGGGCGAGCCTCCGCCACATCACGCTGCCGATGCTCACGCCCGTCATCTTCTACACGCTGATCCTCGGCCTCGCCGGAACGCTGCAGTACTTCCTCGTCCCGCAGGTTCTCAACGGCGGCAACGGCAGCCCGGACGGCCAGACGTTGTTCTTCAACATCTACCTCTACAAGACCTTCTTCAGCTACCAGGATCCAACCTACGGCGCAACGCTGGCCTGGGGTCTCTTCCTCGTCACCCTCGTGCTGAGCGGCCTGCTATTCGGCACCCAGAGGCGCTGGGTCTACTACGCGGGGGCGGACCGATGACGACACTGGCCCCCACGGTGCCGTCGTCCGCCGGACGCACCCCTGGATCGCGGTTCCGCATCTCGCGCGGCCGCCGGACGCTGGTGACCGGCCTGACGGCCTTCATCACCTTCCTCTTCCTGTTTCCCATGCTCCAGCTTGCGATGACCAGCATCAAGGACCCGGACCAGGTCGCCGCCGTTGGGGCACCGCTGTGGCCCGCGCGGCCCAAGCAGGTGGAGGTGGACGGCAAGAGCCGCTCCATCTACAGCGTCCCCATGCCCGACGGCACCGTCGCGGAGCTGGCCCTCGTCAAGCCGGGCCGCAACGAGAGCACCTTCGCGGTCCCGTCCGATGTCACCAAGCGGATCACCTGGAAGGGCTCGTGGCGGACGCTCACCCCGGTCTGGGAGATCTCGTTCACGTTCGGCAACTACGCCGATGTCTGGCGCCTCATCGACTTCCCGCAGCTGTTGTTCAACACGATCGCCATCGCGCTCGTCGGCACCATCGGCACCGTCGCCTCGTGCTCCATCGTGGCCTTCGCCTTCGCGCGCATGCGGTTCCCGGGCCGGAATGCCATGTTCCAGCTGATGATCGCCACGATCTTCATCCCGGGAACGGTCACGCTGATCCCCACGTACATGCTCTTCCTCGGGATGGGCTGGGTGGGCACCTGGCTGCCCCTGATCGTGCCCACGTTCGTGGCCAACGCCTTCGATGTCTTCCTCATCCGCCAGTACTTCCTGACGATCCCACGCGAGCACGACGAGGCGGCGCAGATCGACGGCGCCAACCCGTGGCAGACCTTCTGGCACGTGATCCTGCCCCAGTCCAGGGCCGTGATCATCGCCGTGTCCATCTTCCACTTCGTCTACTCGTGGAACGACTACTTCGGTCCGCTGATCTACCTCGCCACCAAGCCGGAGCTGCAGACGCTGGGCGTTGGCCTGGCGCGCTTCTCCTCGCGCGTGACCGCCCGGGTGGGATACGTGGAGGCGGCCACCGTGATGACGCTGCTGATCCCGGTGGTGCTGTTCATCGTCTTCCAGCGCTACTTCGTGCGCGGCGTGGTGGTCACGACCGGCATCGACAAGTAGCGGCGATGCGCTGGCGGCCGGCGGCGATTCTCGGAGGCACGGTGATCGTGAGCATGCTCATGGGATGCGGTGGGGCGCCCGGGTCCGGTGCGTCCGGGGCCCCCGGCCCAGGCGGGTCGCCGGTGTTGACGGACGCCCCTTCGGTGTCCGATGTGCCACGGGCGGCCTGGACATATCCGCCGGGTGGCGCACCCAGGACCGAGGTGGTGGCGCGGCTCCAGCGCTGGTCCACGCGTGATGCCGTCGCGTACTTCATGGAGAGTGCCAGGCTCGCCGGGGTCGCCACGGTCCACGTGCTGGTGAAGCAGGACGAGGACGATGTCATTGCCAGCGGCACCGTCTTCTACCGAAGCGCGGTGGCGCCCGTCTGGAAGGACATGGGGGACTGGGACATGCTCGCGGCCGCGGTGGAGGAGGCCCATGCACGCGGCCTCCGCATCTACGCCTGGATCCCGCAGTTCCACGATGCGGCCGCCGCGACCGCCCATCCCGCGTGGGAGATGCACGTGGCCAAGGACGGCCAGGCGGTCCCGTACTCCGCCGCCAGCCGGCAGGTCTTCGTCAATCCCGTGGACCCGGAGGTGCGCGCGTACGAGCAGCGGATCGTCGAGGAGGTTGTTGGCTCCTACGACGTGGACGGCGTGGACCTCGACTGGGTGAGATACGACGACGTGACGATGGACGTTGGCCCGTTGACCCGGCGGCTGGCGGAGGCCGACCTGGGGTTCGACCCGCTTGACCTGCCCTTCGCGGATGGCCTGGCCGATCCCCGTGTCGCCCGGTGGCAGGTCTGGCGGACCCGCTTCGTGGCAGACCACGTGCAGGCGGTTGCCGCGGCGGTCCGGGCGATCCGGCCGGATGTGCACGTCTCGGCCTTCGTGCTGCCCCAGTCCTTCTGGGAGGTGGGCCAGGACCTGGCGCAGTTTGGCGGCGCGCTCGACGAGGTGTCGCCCATGTGCTACTGGAACGACTGGGGCTTCGATCCCTCGTGGGTCCGCAACGACTGCCTGGCGACGGTGGATGCGCGGCTGCGGCACGCCGGCGAGGCCGTTGCGGCATCCGTTGCCGTGGTGCCGGCCCTCGGCGTCAACGAGCCGGATGACGAGACCAGGGCGGTGATGGCCGATCTTGCGGCGCACCGGCCGGACCTGCCGGGGATCGAGTGGTTCTCGTACACCCCCTGGCCGCGCGAGCGAATGGCGGCTGCGGCCGCCTGGATGGCCGGCTGGCGCACGAGCGGAGGCGGGTAGCGCCGGACGCGTCCGGCCCCTTGCCGCCGTCCGTTGTCAGGGCTCGGCGGCCACCTGCTCGTCCGCGTCCAGGGCGGCGGCGAGGTCCGCCCAGACCAGGTCCGGGCTCTCGAGGCCGATGTTCAGCCGCACCAGCTGTCCGCCTGTCCACGGCCGCGCCAAGCGCGTGATGCCGCTCCAGCGCGCCGGCATCACCAGGCTCTCGTAGCCGCCCCAGGAGTAGCCAAGCCCGAAGTGGCCCAGGGCCACCAGCCGGTCCGTGAAGGCGTCCACCTGCTCCGCGGTGGAGGGGGAGACGCCGTCCGGTGCCAGCAGCTCGAAGGCGAACAGGCCCGCCGTCCCGTGGAAGTCCCGCTTGAAGATGGCGTACCCGGGGTCCGAGGGGAGCGCCGGGTGGAGCACGCGGCCCACGCGGCGATGGGCCTCGAGACGCTTCGCCACCTCAAGCCCGTTCGCGCCACACGCCGCAAGGCGCATGTCCACGGTCCTCGAGCCGCGGACCAGCAGGAACGCGTCCTCGCCGCCCAGCGTCATGCCGAGGGTGGTGGAGGCGTCGCGCACCTTGGGGAGCAGCTCCGCGTTGGCGAAGGTGGCGCCGGCCAGCACGTCAGAGTGGCCGCTCCAGTACTTGGTGAGCGCCACCACGCTGATGTCCACGCCCAGGTCAAACGGGCGCAGGTAGCCCGGGGAGCCCCAGGTGTTGTCGATGGCCGTGACCACGCGGTGGTCCACCGCCCGCGCCGCCGCCACGATGGCCGGGATGTCCTGCACCTCGAATGTGTGGGTGCCCGGGCTCTCCAGCCAGATCGCGGTGGTGTTCGGCCGGATGAGCTCCGCGATCCCGGCGCCGATGAGCGGGTCGTAGTACTCCACCTCCACGCCCATCTTCGCCATCACGGTATCCGCGAGGCGCCGCGCCGGCCCGTACGCGGAGTCCGTGACGAGGAAGTGATCGCCCGCCTTGAGCATCGCGACGTAGGCGGTGGTGATCGCCGCCAGGCCCGTGGGGGACAGCTCGACGCCCGCGCCGCCCTCGCCCGCCACGAGGATCTCCTCCAGGGCGGCCGTGGTGGGGGTGGTGTGCGTGCCGTACGTGGAGGCCCACCGGTCGCCCGCCGCCATCGCCGCGTTGGTCTCGCGGAGCTGCTCGATGGAGTTGAACAGGACGGTGGACGTCCTGCTGATCAGGGGGCTGGGGGTCCTGTACTGGCCGCGGTTCATCATGTCCGTGATTGTTCCACGCGCCCCGGACCGCCGGGGGCCGAACGGGCGTGCTGGTGTGCCCGTGGTACACTGAACCCGTGTAGCACGGGTGGTGGTGACGATGGCGAACCTGACGATCGTGGTTGATGACCGGGTCCTTCGAAAGGCAAGGATCCGGGCGCTGGAGGACGGAACGTCCGTCAACCAGGTGCTCCGTGAGTACCTGGATGCGTACGTGGGCGAGACCGGCACCAGGGAGGCGCTCGCCTCGTACGTGAGCCTGGCGGAAGCGGCGCTTGCGGCCAGTGGCCCGGAAGGCCGGACCTGGACGCGGGACGAGGCCCATGACCGATAGGGTCTTCGTGGACACCAACATCTGGGTCTACACGGTGGACGGACGGGACCCGGCGAAGCGGGCAAAGGCCCTGGCGGCGGTGTCGCCAACGGCCGGCCGCGAGGTCATCGTGTCAACCCAGGTCTTGACCGAGTTCTACTCCGTTGTCACCAACAAGCTTGCGCTGCCGCTCGCCGCGGACGTGGCGCGCGCGCTCGTCCAGGAGATGAGCCGGCTTGCCACTGTCTCGATTGACGGCGTCCTTGTGGCAGACGCCCTCGTTGGCTGCCGTGATTGGGGCGTGTCCGTCTGGGATGCGTTGATCATCCGGGCGGCCGAATCCGCCGGGTGCCCGGTCGTGCTGTCGGAGGACCTGGCGCACGGGCGAAGGTACGGGTCCGTGACGGTTGTCAATCCGCTGCTTGACTCGGCCTGAGCGCTCGGCGCGAGCTCGTCTGCGCTACCAGGTGGTGACGGTGCCGTCCGGGTCGTGATCGCGGAGGCGTCCGTCCGCGGTGACGAGGCGCCAGCCGTGCTCCACCGCGGTGGCCCAGATCAGCCGGTCCGCCGGGTCCCCGCCGAAGGTCTTGGGGAGGTCCGCGGCCCCGGCGGCGATGGACGGGGTCAGCGCCGCGGTCCGCACGTCCCGCGCGAGCAGGGCGATCCACGAGCGCATCGGCATCGTGGTCCGGATCCGGCCGTTGGCCACCAGCCATGCCAGCTCATGCCAGCTGATGGCGGCGACGGCCACCTCGTCCGCCGCCTCGATCACCGCCGCGGCGGCCTTCGACACTCGCTCCGGCTCCGCCACCCACCACGCCAGCACGTGCGTGTCCAGCAGGACGGTGGTCATGCCTCGTTCCTCCCGGTTGTGTCCGCCGCGTCCGCTGCCCATGGCTCCCCGGTGGAGAAGAGGTCTTCTGCCGGTCCCTCCGTCCACGCCGTCCCCGCGTGGCGCCCCTTGAGCGCGCCACCGCCCCGCGCCGCCACGATCCGCGCCACGAGGCGCCCATGCCGCGTCAGCTCGATCTCGTCGCCGGCCTCCACGTCATCGAGGAGCGCGAGGAGGCGGGCCTTCGCCTCGGTCACGGGCACGCGCTGGGTCATATGGTCAGAATACCGGTCCGCAATCACCCTGTCGCTCACGGTATCGGCGCTCGAGTACGTGCCGCTTGTGCGAGTACTGGCACGTCCGGGGAATGTCGCCGTTGCGGGAGCCGTCCTAGGATCGGTGGCACGACCCCGGGGGGTTGCAGATCCGGCGTGGAAAGGCGGAGCGGTGCGAGTAGAGGACTGGGAACGAGAGACGGGCAGAGGCCCCTGGACCTCCGGCGCAACCACCGTCTGCCGGGGCGTCGTCTACACCGTGACCCCGCGGCGCATCACCTGGCAGCCCGAGGGCAGGCCGCCGATGGCCGTGACCGTGGTGGTGAACGCGGCCGCGCGCTGGCGCGTGTTCGAGCTCTCCATCGGCGGGCGCGTGGTGGATGCCGCGTACGACACCGCCGAGATCCGCAACGAGCGCCTGCGGGTGGCGATGGACGGGGCCCTGGGCTGTGCCATCGCCGCGGTGCGCGAGTGGATCGGCCCGGAGCGGCTGGCCGCGGTGGTGAAGCGGGCGCCCGCGGTGGTCTCGCCGCCGGTCGCCGAGCCCGTGGTTGAGGCTGCGCCGGTCGCCGTGCTGGAGCCGCTCGCCGATGCCGTCGCGGAGCCCGAGCCCGAGCCCGAGGCCGAGACCGAGCCCCTGCCGGCCGTTGCCGCCGATGCCGATGTGGTGTTCGAGCCGGTGGCCGATCTCGTGTTCCAGGCCGAACCTGAAGTCGTTGATGGCATCGATGCCGAACCTGAGGCGGTCCTGGATCCCGAGGTGATCGCCGATGTCCAGGTGACACCGGAGCCTGTCGTGGATCCGACGCCCGAGCCCGCGCCCGTTCCCGAGCCTGCGTCACCGCCCATCGCCGGGGCATCGGCTGCGCCCACCGTTCCGCCGCCCAGCCCGGAGCATCACGATGTCCCGGCAGACCTCGCCGCCCTGACCAAGAAGGAGGAGCTGGAGTCCCTCCTGGCGCTGCGGGCCAAGGTCCGGCACGCCAAGTCCATGGACCCCAAGGCGGAGCTGGACTTCCGGCCGCCGGTTGAGCCGCCGCTGCCCCCGCCGCCGCCGCCCGCCCCGCCCGCCCCGCCGGCGATCCCCGAGCCGCCCGCCAAGCCTGCCGCCACCCGCAAGCCGCGGACCACCAAGGCAGCGAAGCCGCCTGTGACGCCGGAGCCGCCGGCCGCCACTTCGCCCGAGGACGCCCCGAAGCGCACGCGCAAGCCCTCGGCCCGCAAGCCCAAGGACCAGGGACCCGCCGCCTGACCTTGGTCGACCGACGTGTGCCCGCCTGGCGGGCAACGGGCGCCAGCCCAGCAGGGCGTCGCGGAAATACCGGGAAGTTACTCGGAAATGACCGCCTAGGAAGCCCGCTGAGCGATTCGGGGTATCGGCGGGGCGAGGCCTGAGGGCCCCCTGCGACCGCAGAATTGCCCGTACAGACCCCGATTCCGGGCTGGAATCAGCCCAGGCGGGGGAGGACGGTGGCCAGGACCCGTTCAAAGGCTTCGCGATCGTCCGGGTCCACGTCCGCGAAGAGGTCCGCCACGGATGCGCGAAGCACGTCCATCTGGAGCTCGGCCGCCCCGGTACGGTCCACGATCTCCACCAGCGTCACGCGCCGGTCCGTTGGGTGTGCCGTCCGGCGGACCATGTTCGCGGCCTCGAGCCCGTCCACCAGCGCGGTGATGTTCCGCGGCGTCACCTCGAGGTGCGCGGCGAGATCGGCCATGCGCTGCGGCCCCTCGGTGGCCAGCGTGTAGAGGAGGCGGAGGCGGGGGAGCGTGTCGCCGCCGGCAGCAAGGGCTGCCCGTCGGGCCCAGGCGTCAAAGGCACGCACGAAGACCAGCGTGGCCTCCGCGAGGAGCTCCTCGGATCCGTCAGACGCAG
>CAIYZX010000598.1 GCA_903930745.1 uncultured Chloroflexota bacterium
GGCCGGCCCTTCCTGGAGCGCTACGGCCGCTACCTGCTGATCCGCGATCACGAGATCGAGGCCGCGGACCACTTCTTCGCGAAGTACGGCTCCGCGACCGTCTTCTTCGGGCGCCTGCTGCCCATCGTGCGGACGTTCATCTCCTTCCCGGCAGGTGTCACGCGGATGCCGCTTGGCAAGTTCATCGCCTACTCCACCGCGGGCGCGCTGCCCTGGAGCATCGCCCTCGCGTGGGCCGGCCTCGCCCTTGGCGACAACTGGGTCACGATCCGGGACATGCTGAAGCCCTTCGACATGGCGATCGCCGCGGCCGTGGTGCTGCTCTTCCTGGGCCTGCTCTGGTGGCGCTTCGGGATGCCGGGCCTGCCGAAGAAGACGGCCGCCTAGCCCTCGCTCCGGAAGGGATCTCGCCGGCTCGCCGTCCTACGTGGTGGCGTAACCCGGCAGGCCGCGCAGGTGCGTGGTGTCGTTGTAGACCAGGAGGCGCGCCTGGTCCGGGGCCGCGTCCGCCGCCCAGCGGAGGACGGTGAGCGAGCAGTAGTCCATGGACAGCGCGTCGCGGTACCTCCGCACGGGCAACCCCAGCGCCACCGCGACCAGGACGCGGTTCATGGATGCGTGCCCGGTGACGAGGATCGTCTGTCCCGGCTCATCGACTCCCCCCGACCCGGAGCCGCCACCAGCCCCGTCGACCTCGAGCCCAACCGCCCACGTTGCCCGACGGAAGGCCGCGCGGGCGTGCCAGGCCTTGTGGGCCGCCAGCGTGTCCGCCAGGAACGCCCTCGCGCGTTCGGCCACCTGGTCACCGCTCTCGCCACCGGGACATGAGACGGTTGCCGGGTCCGCCTCCCACCGGGCGCGCAGGGCCGGGTCCTCGCGCGCCACCTGCTCGTGCGTCCGGCCCTCCCACGCCCCGTAGTCCATCTCACGGAGGCGCGGGTCCGTCCGCGGGCGGGTGCCACGGGCCACGATCTCAGCCGTCTCCTGGGCACGGAAGAGCGGGCTGGAGACCACGTCGTCGAAGGGGACGGAGGCCAGCCGGCGGGCGAGCATGTCAGCCTGGCGGCGACCCTGGTCGTCGAGGGAGACGTCCATGCGGATCCCGAGGTAGGTGGAGACGTCCGCGATGTCCGGGCGGCCGTGGCGGGTGAGGAGGATCGTGAGCATCGCCGTCCAGTCTAGGGTGCCTGACCCGTGCCAGAATGGGCGCCGGAGGTATTCACGAGACACCCATGAGCGATCACGACTCCCACGGCGCCGCAGCGGCGCACGGCACCGGCCACGGCGATGACCACGGCCACGACGATCACGGCATGGCCAAGCTTGGCCCCATCGACATGAAGATGTGGGGCGTGGGGATCATCGGCGTCATCGCGGCGCTGATCGTGGTCGCCGGCGTGGCCCTCTCCACCGGGTTCGTCTTCTCCGCCTGATCCTGCTCGGGCCCCCGCCTGATCCCGGCCGGGCTCAACCCGCCCGGCACCTCCGGGAATCGAAAACGCCCGCCGGTCTCCCGGCGGGCGTTCGCGTGTTCGCGAGTCTGCGAAGGACCTAGAACAGGCCGACGACGTTGCCGTCCTCGTCGATGTCGATCTTCTCGCCGCCGGGGCGGGAGTTCAGACCGGGCATCGTCCGCATGTCGCCAAGGATGGGGGTCACGAAGCCGGCACCGGCGTAGAGGCGGACCTCGCGCACCGGGATCCGGAAGCCCTTCGGGGCGCCCAGGAGCTTGGCGTCATGGGAGAGCGAGTACTGGGTCTTGGCCATGCAGATCGGCAGGTTGCCGTAGCCCATCGCCTCGTACTGGGCGAGCTGCTTCTTGGCGGTGGGGCTGTAGTCCACGCCGTCGGCGCCGTAGATCCGGGTGGCGATCTGCTCGATCTTGCCGGTCAGCGGCATCTCGTCCGGGTAGAGCAGGGTCATCTCGGACGGCTTCTCGGCCGCGGCCCAGACGGCCTTGGCGAGCTCCACCGCACCGTTGCCGCCGTCCACGAAGTGGCGGGCCTCAACGGCCGCCTCGGCGCCGGCCGCGAGCGCGACCTCCTTGATGGCCTCGATCTCCTCGACCGTGTCGGTCGGGAAGATGTTGATCGCCACGACCACCGGCACGCCGAAGGTCTTGACGTTCTCGATCTGCTTCACGAGGTTCGCGGCGCCCTTGCGGACACCCTCGGGATTGTTCTCGAGGAGGGCCGGGTCAAGCGGCTTGCCCGCGACGATCTTGCCAACGCCGCCGTTCATCTTGAGCGCGCGGATGGTGGCCACGATGACCGCCGCGTCGCACTTGAGCCCGCTGGCGCGGCACTTGATGTCGAAGAACTTCTCGGCGCCCATGTCGGCACCGAAGCCGGCCTCCGTCACCACGACGTCCGAGCCGGCCAGGGCCGCGCGGTCCGCCAGGATGGAGTTGTTGCCGTGGGCGATGTTCGCGAACGGGCCGCAGTGCACGAAGGCGGGGCCGCCCTCGAGGGTCTGCATCAGGTTCGGCTTGAGGGCGTCCTTCAGGAGGACGGTCATCGCACCCGCGACGTGGAGGTCCTCGGCCGTGATCGGCGTGCCGTCGCGCTTGGTGGCGAGGACGACGCGGGACAGGCGCGAGCGGAGGTCCTTGAGGTCCTTGGCCAGGGCCAGGATCGCCATGACCTCGGACGCGACCGTGATCACGAACTGGGTCTGGCGGGTGTAGCCGTTGTCCTTGCCACCCAGGCCCACGATGATGTCGCGGAGGGCGCGGTCGCTGATGTCCAGCACGCGCGGCCACAGGATGTTGTTGGCGTCGATGCCAAGCTCGTTGCCGTGGTGGATGTGGTTGTCCACGAAGGCCGCGGCCAGGTTGTGCGCAGCGCCGATGGCGTGGATGTCGCCGGTCAGGTGGAGGTTGAAGTCCTCCATCGGGATGACCTGGCTGTAGCCGCCGCCGGCCGCGCCACCCTTGATGCCGAAGACCGGGCCGAGGGACGGCTGGCGGAGCGCCACCGTGGCCTTCTTGCCGATCTTGTTGAGGCCCTGGGCGAGACCCACCGTGGTGGTGGACTTGCCCTCGCCCAGCGGCGTGGGGCTGATGGCGGTCACGAGGACGTACTTGCCACGGGGGCGCTCGCGCTCTGCGCGCTCGATGCCCTCGATGGTGACCTTGGCCTTGGTGTTGCCGTAGAGCTCGATCTCGTCATCGCGGAAGCCCATCTCGTGGGCGATCTCGGTGATCGGGCGGGGCTTGACCTGGCGAGCGATCTCGAGGTCGGACGGGAAGGGCATGACTACTTGGCCTCCGGGACGGGAACTGCGAGGGAATGGGCGCCGAGGGGGATGTGACCCGTTGCCTTGGCACGGGCCGCCTGCACGAGGTGCGTGAGCAGGATCGCGTTGGTGAGGGGACCGACACCACCGGGGACCGGGGTGATCGCCGACGCGACGTGCGCCGCAGACTCGAAGTGGACGTCGCCGACGAGCTTGCCGTCCACGACGTTGATGCCGACGTCCACGACGACGGCGCCGGGCTTGAGCATGTCGCCGGTGACGAAGTTGGCCCTGCCGATGGCGACGATGACGATGTCCGCCGCGCGGACGATGGCGGGCAGGTCTTCGGTCTTGCTGTGGCAGATCGTGACGGTGGCGTTCTCGCGGAGCATCAGCAGGCCCGCGGGCTTGCCGATGACGTTGGAGCGGCCCACGACCACACAGTGCTTGCCGGAGATGCTGATGCCGGACTGCTTGAGGATCTCCACGCTGGCGTGGGCGGTGGCCGGCAGGAAGCCGTCATAGCCCAGCGAGAGGAGACCCGCGTTGAGCGGGTGGATCCCGTCGATGTCGCGCATGGGGTCCAGCGTGTCGATGACCGCGCGCAGCCCGATGGTCTTGGGCAACGGCTGCTGCACGATGATGCCCGCGATCCTCGGGTCCGCCTGGAGCGTCTCGAGGGCGCCGCTCACGTCCGCCTCGGTGGCGTCCGCTGGGAGCTCCACGAGCTTGCCGCCGATGCCCACGAGCCGGCAGCCGTCCAGGATCTTGTGGAGGTAGACGAGCGAGGGGGCGTCAGCGCCCACCACCAGCACCGCCAGCGTGGGGGCGTAGCCGAACTCGTCCCTGAAGGTGTTGACGTCCTTCGCCACCTGCTCGCGGATGGTGGCGCCGATGGGTCCGCCCTTGAGGAGGCGCGGGCCCTCTTCCATCACCACGGCGTCAGGCCTTCGGCTCGATGGCCGGGCGGGACTCGCCGCTCCGGACGACCTCGCGCGTGCGGGCGGCCAGGCGGTCAACCTCGTCCGCGAGGCGCTCGGTGCGCTCGTAGAGCTCCTTGGCCAGGGCCTCGTCGCCGAGCGACGGAAGGTTGATGTAGACGTTCGCGGCGGCCGAGCGGCACGCGGCGACGGCCATCAGCGCCGCGACCTCGAGGTCCGAGGAGGCGTTCTTGTTGGACCGGCCGGCCAGGGCCTCGGCGAGGGCGACCACCTCGAGGCAGGCCTCCACGGTGCGCAGCGGGGCCAGCGTGGCGGCCTTCGCGGCCTCGCGGATGGCGGCGGAGCGGGCGGCCTTCTGCTCGTCCGTGTCGCGCGGCATCTTCATGGCGGCGCCGTAGCCCGCGAACGCGTCGGCGTCCTCATCGGCCAGGGCCAGGAAGCGCTCCTTGAGGGCCTGGCCCGCGGGATCGGATGCAGCGGCGAGGGCCTCGTGCTCCGCGTACTTCGCGCGGCCGGCGGTCAGGGCCGACACCATGGAGACGAGGGCGGCGCCCAGGCCTCCCGCGACTGCGGCGGCGGCACCGCCACCGGGAACGGGCTCACCGGATGCGAGCTGGTCAAGGAACTGGGCGACCGTCAGGTCGCGGAAGGCGGATGCAGTGCTCACCCGCGCATTCTAGAGAGCGCGCCCTGTCGCGCGCGATCCTGTCTGCCCGTTTGGACGTGACTTCCTGCAGGGGGCCTGTCAGCAGCCCGGGCGTGGGCCGTTCGCGGCCGCCCGGTGACCCGGTGCGCGGGTGCGGCTCGCGCCCTTTGCGGCGGGTCATTCGCCGCTCGGGAGCGGCGGTGGAAGGGGCTCGCGGGGCGAGGTGCCGCCCGCCCCGCCGGCAGCCCGCAGGGGCCGGTGACGAGGAGTCCGGGCCCCGTATCTCGTGGGCCGGTCAGGCCTCGGGCCGCAGCTTTGGCCGGCGGCGGCCGATCGCTGCCGCCCAGACCGGTGTCAGGCCGCGGCGGCCAGGTCGTCCAGCCCCTCGATCGCCCAGCGGCGCGAGCGGTGCAGGAACGTGAGCGCGAGGCGGTACGCGGGGGTGTCCACCTCGAAGATGGTCCGCGGGCCGGTGATGGCCGGATAGGCCGAGCTCTCGTCCCGGACCGCCACGAGGCGGGTGACCGGGAGGCGCTCCTCGCCCCAGGTGATCTCGCGCGGCATGCCGCGGAGCCAGTCGGTGCGGACCTGGACGGTGACGGGTGCGACGCGAACCATCGCCATGACGGTGTTCTCCTTGTCCTCGGCGGGAGGGTCTGCGTTCGGTTCCCGGGGCACATCCGGTGTCGAACGGGTGTTCGTTTCGGGGTGACAGTAGACCGAACGGGTGTTCGATGTCAAGCACCTTGCCCGAAGAATCTTGGAGCGCTGTGCCACCTGTGTGTCACAGTTGTGACAGTGGTGTGCCACTTCCCCCGACACTCGGCCACGGCCTGCCAGTGACGCAGGGCTTCGCCTGCAGACGTGGGGCCAGCACGGTGCTACGGTCGGTCTCGCGGCGCCGTTCGGCGGCCGCCTCACTGACGAAGGGGGCACGATGCGGGGACGCGGAGTCCTGGCCGGGGGGACGGTTGCCCTCCTGGCCACGCTCTGTCTCGCCGTGGGCGGGTGGCAGGTGGTGCGGCTGCGCGCGGCGAGTGAGGCCGGCCCCCTGGCCGTGGTGGTGGAGCCCCCGAGCAGCATGGATGCCCGGGCGGAGGGGACGCTCGAGATCACCGATGCGTGCGTCCTCCTGCGCGGCCCCGGTGCGGTCACCACCCTGCCGATCTTCCTCTGGCAGCACGCGACCTGGGATCCGACGGCCCGGACCATCGAGATCGATGACGAGCACGGGGGTCACCTGCTCCTGCGCGACGGTGATCCGGCAGCGCTGACCGGCGGCGGGGGCGAATTCGCCACCCTCGAGGACGAGATGCTCCTGTGGGTCCGCCAGCCGACAGCCGAGTGCGCCGCCGACCGCTGGTTCCTCACCTTCGGAGCGTCCGGCCCAGGCGACTGAGGTCCCCGTATACGCCACCGTGCTACGGAGCCCGCCGGGCGTATGCGCCACAGTGCTGGGAATCCACAAGCCCTCGCCAAACCCCGCCCGGGCGCGAGCTTGTGTGCGGATCTATGCGCCTGCGTGCTGGGAGCTGCCATACGGGGACCCTTGTGGATTCCTGGCACTGGGGCGTCTATTGCAGGGTGCAACAAGGGCGCCGCCGCCGAGCCATGAGCACCCCCGATGCTGAACGTGACGTTAGGGCGTCAGGCGCTTAGCACCCCCGATGCTGAATGACGTCAAGGGCGCCGCCGGACCCCTCCTTGACGTCACGTTGAGCCTCCCCGGTGCTGGATGTGAGGTTACGGGCCGAGTTTGGCTGATCCTTAGCGTCATTCAGCATCCGGGTGTCTAACGTCATCGGGCCGGCCGGCGGGGGGCGATGGCGAAGGGCTACGGGTCCTCGGGGACAGGCGGGTCAACTCCGTCGTCCAGCTCGGTGGGGCCGGAGGGGACGGTACCCCGGGACCTGCGCCCCGTTGGCGCCTCCGGGACGCCCAGCCGGCCCTCAACCGCGGAGCCGGGATCGCGCTCGAAGACGGACGGCACCCCGGCCCGGACCAGTCGGCCGCGCGTGACCGCCCGCTCGCCGTACTTGCGGCGGATGGAGTCCAGCGCCTCTGCGGCCTGGTGCCGCCTGGGGTCGGACGGGGTCACCGGGGCGGCCGCCGACGACGACGAACCGGCCCCCGCCCCCGCGTCCAGCCCCAGCCCCAACGTGGAGCCCCCGAGGGACGCGCCGGCCGCGCCAACGGACCCGAACAGCCCCAGCTGCGCCACCTCCCGGAAGTTCGACGCGGTCACCCCCACCAGCCGGATCCGCTGCCCGTGGAGCTCTCGCCGCACCAGCATCAGCGCCGCCGCGAACAACGGCTCCGTCAGGTCCGCGGGCACGTCCAGCGTCACCTGCCGCGTGATCGTGGCGAAGGACGAGTCCCGCAGCTTGATCGTCACGGTCGCGGCCCGCAGTCCCGCCGCCCGCAGGCGCCACGCCACCCCATCGGCCATTCCCAGCAGCGTCCGCTCGATCACCTCCGGGTCCGCCGTGTCATGCCCAAACGTGTGCTCGTGCCCGATGGACTTCGCCGGCTCCCCCGTCGCCACCGGGTCCGGGTCAATCCCGTGCGCCCGGTCCACGAGCGACCCGCCGTGCTTCCCGAACCGCCGCTCCAGCACCTCGCGCGGCAGCGCCGCCAGGTCCCCGATCTTCGTGACCCCGTAGTCCAGCAGCCCCGCCGCCGTCTTCTCGCCCACGCCCCAGAGCCGCGAGATGGGCAGCGGCGCCAGGAAGGACGCCTCGTCGCCGGGCGGCACCACCACCAGCCCATCGGGCTTGCGCAGATCGGACGCCACCTTGGCCACGAGCTTCGTGGACGCCACGCCAACCGACGCCGTGAGCCCCACCTCCGCGCGGATCGCCGCCTTGATGGACGTGGCGATCGTCTCCCCGTCCCCGAACAGCGCCCTCGACCCGGTCACGTCCAGGAACGCCTCGTCGATGGAGATCTGCTGCACCAGCGGCGTGAACCGCCGGAAGATCGCCATCACGTCGCGGGACGCGGCCTGGTACTTGCGCCCGTCCACCGGCAGGAAGACGCCCTGGGGGCAGAGCCGGTACGCCGTCCGCAGCGGCATCGCGGAATGGACGCCGAAGCGCCGCGCCTCGTAGGAGGCCGCCGAGACCACACCACGCGAGGTGGGGTCGGAGCCGCCCACGATCACGGGCTTCCCGCGCAGCTCAGGCCGATCCCGCTGCTCAACGGCAGCGAAGAACGCGTCCAGGTCCACGTGCAGGATCGTCCGGGTGGTCACGGCAGCGATTGTGCGCCACCCGCGCCAGCCCCTCCCGGATTGGTACCCTCCGCCGTGAGCGACACACGGGGAGCGCCATGGCCAGGAAGACCACCAAGACCGAAGCCGAAGCCGAAGCCGAGACGGGAGTCAAAACGGCGACCGGGGCCGACGGACTGCCCGTGTCCATCGGCGGCCGCATCCTCGCGTACCTGCGCTCCACGAACGGCGCAGCCGTCATCGAGTGGCTCCTGCGCCACACGGACGTCTCGGGCTTCCTCCTCGTCGCCGCCGTCTCCGGCCTCGTCTACTTCATGACCGCCGAGGGCCGCGCCCAGCCGCTGGACTACTACAGCCGCCTGGCGGAGGCCTTCCTCAACGGCCGCTACTGGCTCACCGAGGCC
>CAIYZX010000599.1 GCA_903930745.1 uncultured Chloroflexota bacterium
CAAGAAGGAGAAGCCGGCCGCGGGCGAGGCCGCGCGCGTCCGCCAGGTGGCGTACGTGGTGCGGCGCCCGGACAAGCTGGCGGCGCTGGGCCGGATCCTGGATCTCGAGGACGGGGCGGCCACGCTGGTCTTCGCCCGGACCCGTGGCGAGGTGGACGACCTCGCGGAGGCGCTCTCCGGGCGCGGTCGCGATGCGGCGGCGCTCCACGGCGGCCTCAGCCAGGAGCAGCGCGACCGGATCATGGGCCGCTTCCGTGACGGTGCGCTGGACGTGCTGGTCGCCACGGACGTGGCGGCGCGCGGCCTGGACATCGAGCATGTGACCCACGTCGTGAACTTCGATGTGCCGTCGTCCGCGGAGACGTACGTGCACCGCATCGGCCGGACGGGTCGTGCGGGGCGCGAGGGCGTGGCGATCACGCTCGTCGAGCCGCGCGAGCACCGGCTGCTCCGGGACATCGAGGCGGTCATCGGCGCCCCGCTGGCGATCGAGGGGCTGCCCACGGTGGCGGACCTGCGCGAGCACCGCCTGGACATGCTGAAGGGCCAGCTGCGCGAGGCGCTGGTGGCCGGCGGCAACGACCGGTATCGCGGCGTGGTGGAGGCGCTGTCCGGCGAGTTCGACCTCGTGGACATCGCCCTTGCGGCGCTCTCCCAGGCCGATGCCGAGGCGCGTGGCGCCGAGGACACCACGGAGCTGGCACCCGCCTTCCTGCCCACGTTCGAGCGGCCGGTGCGCGGCGCCGGGCGCCGTCCGCACTTCGCGGGTGGCGAGCGGGCGACCGGGTTCACGCCCCGCCCGCAGGGCCAGGGCTACGGCCAGCGCCCGTACGGCGGCCCGAGCCAGGGCTGGCAAGGCCAGGACCAGGGCCAGCATGGCGACCGGGAGCACCGCCAGTTCGACGGTCCCAACCAGGGCCCCTATCCCAACCAGGGCCCCTATCCCAGCCAGGGCCAGCGCGGCGGCGGATCCCGCCAGGGCTTCAGGATCCAGGCCCCTCACGGCGCGCCGCAGCAGGCAGGCCACGAGCAGCAGGCCTGGCCCGGCAGCCAGGGCCCGCGCGAAGGCGGGCAGGGCCCAGGCCCCGGCCAGCGCCAGGACCAGCGTCCCGCCCCGTATGGCGAGCAGCGCCCGCAGGACGCTCTCCCGCACCGCGAGTGGCGTCGGCCGAACGAGGGCGATGTGCCCCGGGGCGACGGCAGCCCCGGCAACCGCGGCAACCCCGGCGGCCCCGGCAACCCCGGCGGCCCCGGCCAGGGCGGCCAGGCTCCGTTCCGCCCGCGCCACACCGGCCCGGGTCGGCCCCAGCCGCATCCCACCACCAGCGCCCCGCGCGGCTTCCGGCCCACCGGCTGGCGAGACCCCGAGGGCCGGCCCATCTACACCCAGCCCAGCCAGGGTCACCCGGCGAGCGGCACCACGCGCCTCTTCGTGGGTGCGGGCCGTGCGGCGGGCATGCGACCGGGCGACCTCGTGGGTGCCATCACCAACGAGGCGGGCCTGCGCGGCAACGACATCGGCGCCATCCAGATCGCGGACGGGTTCTCGCTCGTCGAGATCCCGGAGGCGGCCGCGGAGCACGTCATCCAGCGGCTCCGCGGGACGGTGATCCGCGGCCAGAAGGTGATCGTCCGCCGCGAGCGCTACTGAGCGCACGCCCGGCCGCGCCGGCGGCCGCTCGCTAGGGGCGGCCCGTCAGGCGGCGCCGGAGCCCGCGGGGGAGCAGGCGCCTGGCAAGCACGCGGGCACGGGACGGCTGCGGGTCCGGGTCCAGGCCCAGCCGAGCCCGCAGGTCCATCTCGCGTCGCCTGGCCCGCGCCAGCTCCACCTGCAGGTCCGCGATCCGGCCCTCCAGCCCCTCCACGCTCCGCGTGGACTGCAGGGACATCCAGTCCGGCATGACGCCCGGGCGCAGCGGCGCTCCCGGTGCCCGGTATGCCTCCACCAGTCGCGCGGCCACCACATCGGCGGAGTGCACGGCCTCCACGAACGGGCGACCCCGCGCGGCGAGGGCGCCACGTGCTGAAGGGTCCAGGATCAGGGGCCGCAGCACGTCCGCGATCGTGTCCGGATCCGCGTGGATCACCGGCAGGTCCGGGTGCGCCCGGCGAACGGCATCGGTGTAGTTGGAGACGGCAACCACGGACGATGCCAGCGCCTCGAGCGTCACGATCCCGTAGGAGCCTCCCACCAGGTTGTCCACCAGGATGTCCGCCTCGGCCAGCGTGGCGCGCACCTCGGCATGCGGCACGCCCTCGAGCAGGCGCAGCTCGAAGTCCAGGCCCTCCGCCCGGAGCCGGTCCAGGGCCGGCAGCAGCAGCTCCGTCCCCTTGGTGGAGCGCTTCGTGGGCGCGTGCACGATCAGCGGGCGCGGTCGAGTCCGCGGTGCAACCACCGGCCAGGCGGCGAGATCGATGACCCGGGGCATGTACGCCGCGTCCGGCACGTAGGCCAGGTAGTTCACCGACACCACGAACATCCCGCTTGCGTAGGTGCGGATGACCTGGAGGCTCTTCTCGGTGCGGTCATCCTCGGGCGGCGCCGGCGGCACGAACCGATCGCTCCACCGGTTGACCGAGGCATGCAGGTGCTCGATGCGTGCGTCCGTCCCATGGAACGTGAAGAAGACCTTGCGTCCAAGGCCGCGCAGGACCGGCAGGTCCCAGTAGGGCGGCAGGATGCCCCACCAGGGCACGAAGGTGCGGCCATAGTGGAAGTGGATGACGTCGAACCTGCGGGCGGCTTCCACGATGGCATCCACCGTGCCCCGGGCATCGCGGAGATCCAGTTCCAGCGCCCGGTCCGCACCGCGCCCGAACGGGTCCGGCACGTCCTCCCAGAGCTCCGCCTCGTGACCCGCCCGACGGAGCGCGGCCACGATGTCGGACCCCTGGCCCGCGATGTTCCGGGGTGCGTGCAGGACGCGGAGCGGCTCGCCACGCCGATCGATCATCGGCGGAGTCTAGCCGGGCGGGGCGCTACTGGATATCCCCGCCGTTGCGCAGGAACCGCTCGATCTCCGCGATCAGGTCGTTCCCCTCAGGCCGGCGCGACTCGTCCGCCGCCGCC
Organism: uncultured Chloroflexota bacterium; assembly: GCA_903930745.1. GTDB lineage: Bacteria > Chloroflexota > Limnocylindria > Limnocylindrales > CSP1-4 > CAIXZV01. Next base: position 3,071 of record CAIYZX010000599.1, read on the forward strand.
TCGAGGCGCTCCACGTAGTCACGCGTGGCCTCATCGGCGGCGGTGGCCGCGTCCAGGCGGGTTCGCAGCTGGCGGCTCTCGTCGCCGAGCTCGCCGTGGGGCAGCGCCACGCCCAGGTGTGCCTCCAGCGCCTTGAGCAGCTCCAGGGCGGCAGGGGCGTACGGTCCCGTGACGTAGTGGGGGATCTGGGCGAAGTAGCCAACGGCCGGGATCCCGGCGGCGGAGACGGCCATCTCCAGCATGGACAGCGCCGCCGCGGGCACGCGCATGTGGCCGGCCGGACCCGCCACCACGCCGCCGCGCAGGACGCCGCCGGAGGAGGCGGTGCCCAGGATCGGCACGGGCCGCGTATGGGCCACGGCTGACGGGATGGCCCCCACGGAGATCCACTCGCGGACGCCAAGATCGCGTACGAGCGCCACCGTGTCAGCCGCGAAGGCCTCCCAGCGGAAGTCCGGCTCTGCGCCGGTCATCACGAGGACATCGCGGCCGCCCAGCTCCACCCACCGCACGGTGATGCCCGGCCAGTCCAGCGACGCGAGCCGCCCGTCCATGATCTCCAGGGTGGGGCGACGGGACCGGAAGTCGTACAGGGCGTCCCGGTCGAAGGAGGCGAGCGTGAGCCCACGAGCCCCCACCGCGCCGGCGGCCATGGTGGCGGCCGTGCCGGCGTCAACCCAGCCATCGAAGGCGGCGAGCACCACGGGTGCGGCAAGGGCGGGGAGCGGGGCGTCAAGGCGGTAGAGCGGCATGGCCGAAGTCTACGGGCGCTCCGAGTTGTCCGCCTCCGGGACCGTGCCGTGCAGCCCCTGGATCGCCGGCACCGCGGGGGCCGGCGGTGCGCCGATGGCCGGGCCGGCCTCCGGGCCGGCGCCGCCGACCGCGATCCGCGCCGTGTCGCCCCCGGCCCGCTTTGCCTCGTACATGGCACCGTCGGCGGACGCGAGGAGCGCGGATGCCGTGGCCCCTCCACCGGGGTGGACCGCGATCCCGATGGAGGCGGTGACCCCGAACGTCGTGGCGACACCCGCAACGGCAGCCCGAATGCGGCGCGCGAGGACGAGCGCCTGCTCGCCGCTGGTGTCCGCCGCGACCACCAGCAGCTCGTCGCCGCCGTATCTTCCCACCACGTCACCGGCACGGATCGCACCGTGGACGGCCTGGGCGATCTCGCGCAGCAGCAGGTCGCCGGCCTCGTGCCCGCGCGTGTCGTTGACCACCTTGAACCGGTCCAGGTCGCAGAAGAGCGCGGCGAACGTGGAGCCGCCGCGCGACGCCCGGGCAGTGAAGGCGCGGAGCTCGGCCACGATGGCCCGGTGGTTGAGGAGCCCGGTCAGGGGATCCGTCTGGGCGAGCATCCGGACCTGCCGGAGCTGGCCCTGGGCGATGGCGATGCCCATCTGCTCCGCCAGACCGTAGATGAGCCGGAGCTGTTCCGCGGTGGGCATGTGGGCGACGGGCCAGAGAACGGGAAGGACGCCGGCCCACGTGCCCTCGGTGACGATCGGGACGAGGGTGACGGCGCGGGTCCACTCCGGCAGGCCGAGCGCCGCCGTGGCGACGGACCACGAGTCCACCTCGATGGTGATGGACTGGCCGGCGCGGAAGATCGCGGCGACACGCTCGTAGTCGCCCAGCGCCGCGTCGATGGCGGCCCGATCCAGCACCCGTCGCTGCTGGTTGTGCCAGCGCACGACCTGGAACGAGCCGTCCACGTCCAGCACGGCGATGGACCGGACCCTGCCGCCCACGGCGTCGTGGAGACGGGCGTCCAGCAACTCCAGCGTCTCGGTCTCCTCCTGCTGGTTCGCCAGTGCGGACGTCAGGTCCAGCAGCACGCGCAGGTTCCGGCGGCCTCGCTCCGCCAGCGCGCCGAAGGATGCGATCGCGATGCCGAAGACCATGAGCATCACTGCGATGGCGAAGATGGACTGCACGTGGTCGTAGTCCGTCCAGGCGCCGCGGATCCACTCCTGTGTCCCGTAGGCGAGCACGTTCGCGATGCTGAGCACGATGCCGGGCTGGATGCCCCCGATGAGGGCCACCTCCACGCCCACCAGCGGGAAGTACAGGTAGCCCTTCCACGCATCCGAACCCAGGAACGCGAAGCTGACCAGGTAGACGGAGAGCGCGTCCGCGGCGGCAAGGCGAAGCGACCACGTCCGCAGCTGCTCCAGCGGCCGGCGGTCCAGCATGACCACCTGGGCGGCAAGGCACGTTGCGAGGACAAGCCCGCCGGCCATCGCGAGCAGGACCGCGTTCACCTGTTCGTAGACGGGCACCTGGGTCAGCGTGGCGGCAAACGTGGCGAGCCGGATGACGACGAGCGTGTGCTGGTGCCCCAGCAGCTCCTGCGCCTCGCCAACCGGAGGGCGCCGGTGGACGGTGAGCTGGGCGGATTGCGGTGACGAGGTCATCGTGCGGTGAGGCTAGCTGCACCGGGGCGCCCCCGCCATGACCCCAAGCGTGGGGGGCATCTACACTGCGCCGCATGGGAGCTCTCGCCGACGCCCCGCACGTGCTGGTGGAATCGCGGGCTGCGTGGCGCGCGTGGCTGATCGAGCATCACTCGACCTCACGCGGCGCCTGGCTGGTGACCTGGAGGCGCGAGTCCGGCCACCCGGTTCTCGAGTACGACGACGTGGTGGAGGAGCTCCTCTGCGTGGGTTGGATCGACGGCCAGGCCGGCAGCGTGGACGCAGAACGCCGGCGCCTGTACGTGTCGCCGCGCCGGCCGAAGGGCGTCTGGGCACGGACGAACAAGGAGCGCGTGGAGCGTCTCGCCGCCGCCGGCCTGCTGCTGCCTGCGGGCGTCGCCGCGATCGAGCGGGCGAAGGAGAACGGCGCCTGGGAGGCGCTCGATGCCGTGGATGCGCTGGAGCTGCCCGGGGATCTTGTCGCGGCCCTGGACGAGGCGCCGGGCGCCCGTGCCACGTGGGAGTCCTTCTCGCCCAGCGTGCGCAGGATGGGTCTTGGCTGGGTGCTCGCCGCGAAGCGCCCGGAGACGCGCGCCGCTCGGGTCGCAGACGTGGCGGATTCCGCGGCCCGTGGCCTGAAGCCGGCGCCCGCCCGTCCGCGCGAGGAGCCCCGCACCTCCTCCTGAGATCTTGTTCGCGCCCGGGCGCTGGGCGTCACGAAGTCGCAAGGAACGCCCCGGCACCATGCGGCCATGAACGCAACGACCAACGGGCGCGACGCTCGGTCCCGGAGCACTCGCCGCCTGACCAGCCTGACCATCGGGACGGCCATGTTCGGTGTGATCGCGACCGGCGGACTCTCCGCGCTGGCCGCGGCCACCACGGGCACCACCTCCACCACCGCCACGACGACCACCACGGTGGCCGGGACGGCAGCGGGGACCTCGACGACCACCACGACCACCACCGGCACGACCGCCCAGGCGGCGCCGGTCGTCACGTCCACCACCAACGCCGGCCAGGCCACCACGGGCGGGTCCTGAGATGGCCACCGCCCTCGCCCCCGAACCCCTGCGCGCCGAGGTGGAGCGAGTCGAGACCGCCGACTGGCGGGCCCTCGGCACCGGCGTCCGCCTCGTCGTCCTCGACGGCGATATCGCGGCGGCCCGGGCCGCCGTGGAGCACATCCTGGACGCCGTTGATCGCACGTACAGCCGCTTCCGCCCGGACAGCGAGCTCTCGCAGCTCCACGGTCGCCGAGGCGCCATCGTCCCGGTGAGCCCGCTGCTGGCCCGGGCGGTGAGCGGGGCGCTGGTCGCCGCCCAACGCTCCGGCGGGGCCGTGGATCCCACCGTGGGCCGCGCGCTGCGCGTCATCGGCTACGCGGCGGACTTCGCGTCCGTCTCCTCCCGGACCGGCGCACTGGAGCTCACCGTGGCGCCCGTGCCCGGCTGGTCAACGGTCCGCCTTGACCGGGCGGCCAACACGCTGCGGATCCCCACGGACGTGGAGCTGGACCTCGGCTCCACCGGCAAGGGCCTCGCCTCCGATCTCGCAGCCGAAGCGGCGCTCACGGCCGCCGGCCCCAACGCGGGCGTGATGGTGAGCCTGGGCGGCGACATCGCCGCGATGGGCCGCGCGCCCGTGGGCGGCTGGCGCATCACCGTCGCGGAGGACAGCCGGGTGGACCCGGAGGCCGCGCTCCATGCCGAGGTGGTCGCGATCCCTGCCGGGGCCGTCGCCACCTCCAGCGTGACCGTGCGCCGCTGGACGGCCGCGGACGGCACCTGCCGCCACCACATCGTGGATCCGCGGACGGGCACGCCCGCGGAGACGCCCTGGCGGACGGTCAGCGTGGCCGCCGCAACGTGCGAGACCGCGAACGCCGCCTCCACGGCGGCCATCGTGCTGGGCGACGACGCCCCGGCCTGGCTCGCCACCGCCGGCCTGCCCGCGCGCCTCGTGCGCGAGGACGGCTCCGTGGTCCGCGTCGCCGGCTGGCCGGAGCCCGCGGCGGCCGCGTAACGGGATCGCAAGGATCCGCCCCGGACACTGCCCCTGGCAACGCACGCAACCTCCCCGGCCGCCGGGCCATCCTCCAGGCCCGGCGGCCACCCTCCAGAGCCCAACACAGGAGGCCCAACATGTCAGACCAGGTCCTCTGGTTCGCAGCCCGCGGCGCAGGCGCCGTGGCCCAGCTCTTCCTCACCGGCGCGGTGGCGATGGGTCTCGTCACCGTCACCCGCTTCCAGTCCGCCGGCTGGCCGCGCTTCTTCAACTACGAGCTGCACCGCCGGATCAGCCTGCTGTCCGTGGTCTTCCTCGCCGTCCACATCCTCGCCGCGGTCCTGGACCCGTACACGAACCTCGGCCTCGCCGCCGCCCTCGTCCCGTTCGCCAGCACCTATCGGCCGGCGGCCGTCGCCCTGGGCGTCGTGGGCCTCTACCTCTTCGTCGCGCTGATCGCCTCCAGCCTCCTGCGCAAGTACGTGAGCCAGAAGGCCTGGCGGGCGATCCATTGGACGAGCTACGCCCTGTGGCCGGTGGCGATCCTGCACGGCATGCTTGCCGGCACGGACGCCCTGGCGCCCTGGATGCTGTGGATCGACGCGGTCTGCGTCGCCATCGCGGGCCTCGCGCTTGCGTGGCGGATCCTTCCCCGTGGCACCATCGGGGGTGACACGCGGACGCCGGGTCTCGCGGCCCGGTAGGGGAGCACCGAACGATGCGGATCCTGGTTGCCGAGGACGACGCGGGCCTGCGCGAGATCCTCGTGCTGGGCCTGCAGGACGCGGGCTACCACGTGGACTCGGTGGAGCGGGGCGACGACGCCATCGACCAGCTCAAGTGGTACGAGTACGACGTTGCCGTGATCGACTGGCGGATGCCGGGCGCGGAGGGTATTGACGTGGTGGCCTGGGCGCGCAAGCACGAGCGGCCCACGGGCCTGCTGATGCTCACCGCTCGCGACACGCCCGCGGACCGGATCCGCGGCCTGGACACCGGCGCGGACGACTACCTCGTCAAGCCGTTCGACTTTGGCGAGCTCCTCGCCCGTGTCCGCGCCCTGCAGCGCCGCCCGCGCGGCGTGGACCAGCCGGTGATCCGGGTGGGCTCGCTCGCGCTGGACCCGGTGACCCACACCGTGACCGCGTCCGGCCACGACCTTGGCCTCACGTCCACCGAGTACAAGATCCTGGAGCTGCTCATGCGCCGCTCGCCCGCGGTGGTGGACCGCAAGGCCATCGCGGAGCACGCCTGGGCCGATGAGACCGATCCGCTGGGCTCCAACGCCATCGACGTCCAGGTGAGCCGCCTCCGCGCGAAGCTGCCAGAGGCCGGCGTGCACATCGTCACCGTCCGCGGGGCGGGGTACAGGATCGAAGGCGCATGACCATGGCCCACGTCCCGGCGGTCCGGCGGCAGAGCATCCGCGTCGCGCTCTCGGCGACGATCGTGGTGGGCATCGCGTACGCGCTGATCGCCACCGCGGTGGTCGTCTTCGCCAACCGCGACCTCACGGCGCAGGTGGACGACCGGCTCGTTGGCGCCATGGAGCGCATCCCATCGGACGTCGGTCCGCTGCCCTCCGGCGGCCCGGACGGCAACAACGGCTCCGGGGGCAACGACGGACCCTCGCCTGGGCGTGACCCCGGCCGCCCGTACGGCGCGCCGTTCCTCATGTGGTTCATCGCCGCGGACGGCACCGTGAGCGCGGGCTCCACCACGCCCGCCCTGCCGGACGCGCTCAAGGGCGCCACGTCGCCGCAGACCGCGACCATCGACGGGACGCAGATGCGCGTGGCCGGCGAGGACACGAAGAGCGGCCGCGTGGTCGTCGCCCAGAGCCTGGAGCTGGTGGCCGACGCCCAGCGCACGATCATGTGGGGCACCCTCCTGATCGCCCCGTTCCTCCTGCTCGTGGTCTTCGGTGGCGCCGTGGTCATCGGCAACCGCGTGGCCGCGCCCATCGAGGCCGCCCGCCGCCGCCAGCTGGAGTTCACCGCGGACGCCTCGCACGAGCTGCGGACCCCGCTCGCGGTCATCGAGGCCAACGTCTCCCTGGCGCTCGCCGCCGAGCGTGACGCCACCTGGTACCGGACCGCCTTCGGCCGCGTGGAGCGCGAGTCCAAGCGGATGCGCAAGCTTCTCGAGGACATGCTCTGGCTGGCCCGCTTCGATGCCGCCGCGGAGCCGAAGGGCGCCGAGCCCGTGGATCTCGCGACGCTCGTGACCGGCGTGACGGACCGCTTCACCGCCGTGGCCGAGAACCGGCATCTCGCGCTGGGCGTCCGGGTGCCCTCCTCCGCGGTCCTGGTGACCGCCGCGCCGGAGCTGTTGGACCGCCTCGTGGGCGTCCTCGTGGACAACGCGTGCAAGTACGCGCCCGATGGCGGGACCGTCGATGTCGCCGTCGTCGTGGAGGGCTCGCGCGTCACCCTGACCGTGGACGACAGCGGCCCGGGCATCCCGGCCGAGGAGCGCGCCAAGGTCTTCGACCGGTTCCACCGCTCCGTGACCACGTCCTCGGAGGCGCCCGGCGCCGGCCTGGGCCTCGCCATCGGTGACGCCATCGTGCGCGCCACGGGCGGCCGCTGGTCCCTCGAGGCGTCCCCGCTGGGCGGCGCCCGCTTCTGCGTCACCTGGAGCCGCGCGAACCTCGGCTGATCTCCAGCGGAGCCGGGAGCTCGCGCCTGGCTCGCCGGCACTTCCTGTGGACCCCTTGGAGACGTAACCGGACCGAAAGGGGCCAACCCGCAGGATGCGGGCATGGATACCTCCACTCCCACCCCCGGCTTCGAGTCCAATCCCTCCCCGGCGGCGGCGCGCCCCACGGTGTCCCGCCTCCGCCTCTTCGCCGCCGGTGCCGCGTTCGCGGGCGTCGCGGCGACCGCCGGCATCGGCCTTGCCATCGCCGGCGGTGGCACCACCGAGACCACCGTCCAGCAGGCCGCCCCCGCCGCCTCTGCGGCCCCGGGCACCCAGGCAGATCCCAACACGCAGACCACGCCTGCCTATCCGCAGGGCTGGGACACCACCGCCCAGGCTCCGGGCGGGCACGACGGTGGCCGCGACCACCACGGCACGCCGCCCGGCGGCTTCACGGCCCAGGGCGGCACCGGCAGCTCGGGCAGCTCCGGCGGCCTGACCGTCCCGAACACCGCCGGCGGCCCCGGCCACGCGTCAACCGGAGGCTCGTGATGACCGCGGCCGTCCTGGACCGGACCACCGTCCGCCCTGCGGGCGTGGGCCGCGAGGTCGTCTCGTTCGCCGCCATCGGCGTGGCCAGCACGGCCGCGTACGCCGTCCTCTACCTCGCCCTGCGGCAGGTGGTTGATCCCGTTGCGGCCAACGCCTTGGCGCTCGTGATCACCGCGGTGGGCAACACGGCGGCCAACCGCCGGCTCACCTTCGGCGTCCGGGACGGCCGCGCCAGCTCCATGCTCCGCGACCAGCTGGGCGGCCTCCTCGCCCTCGTGGTCGCGCTCGCCATCACCACCAACGCGGTCCAGGTCCTTGGCCTCGTCGCGCCCACCGCCCCGCGGCTGCTGGAGCTGGTTGTCCTCGTGATCGCCAACCTCGTGGCCACGGTGGCCCGCTTCCTCCTCCTGCGCGCGTGGATCGGCCGCGACCGCCGCGGCGCCGCCGCGCAGCACCCCGCCAGCACCACCACCGGGAGCCCGTCATGACCACGATCGCCCCGCCCGTCATCGAACAGCCGCGGGCACCCCGCACCCTCGAGGGCCTCCGCCGTCCCCGCGCGGCCGCGCAGGCAGCCACCTCCGCCTGGGTCATGCCCGCCACCCTCGGCGTCCTCGCCCTCTCCGCCGTCCTGTACATCGTCAACCTGACGGTGAGCGGGTATGCCAACGTCTACTACTCGGGCGCGGCCTGGGCCGCGAGCCAGAGCTGGTGGGCGTGGTTCCAGGGCGCCATCGACCCCGCCTCCTTCATCACCGTGGACAAGCCCCCGCTCGCCACGATGGTGATGGGCCTCTCGGTCCGGCTCTTCGGGCTCAGCTCGTGGTCCACCCTGTTGCCCGAGGCGCTCATGGGCGTGGCAACCGTGGGCCTCACGATGGCCGTGGTCCGCCGCACCTTCGGCGGGGCCGCAAGCATTGTGGCCGGCCTCGTGACCGCGCTCACCCCGGCGGCGGTCCTGATCTTCCGGTACAACAACCCGGACGCGCTCCTCACCATGCTCCTCGTGGCCGCGGCCTACGCCCTGGTCCGTGGGATGCAGGCGGACCGGTTCCGCTGGCTCGTCCTCTCCGGGCTGCTCGTGGGTCTCGCGTTCAACACGAAGCTCCTGCAGGCGTACCTCGTGCTGCCGGCGTTCGTGCTCACGTACGGCCTCTTCGCCCCGGGCTCCCTCAAGCGCCGCATGGCCGGCCTCGTCGTCTCCGCCGCTGCGGTCCTGGCGGGCTCCGCCTGGTGGGTGGCCGCCATGGAGCTCGTGCCCGCCTCCGCGCGCGCCTACGTGGGCGGCAGCACCAACAACTCCGCGCTGGACCTCGTCCTTGGCTACGACGGCCTGGGCCGCATCTTCGGCGGCAGCGCGGGCTCGTCCACAGCGTCCGCGACCGGCACCGCTGCCGGCGCCATGGGTGGCGGCAGTCCGTCCTTCTCCGGCACGCCGGGCATCCTGCGCCTCTTCAACTCCCAGCTGGGCGGCCAGGCGGCCTGGTTCCTCCCGGCGTCCATCGCCGGCCTCATGGCCGGCCTCGCGGCACGGCTCCGCGCCCCGCGCACGGACATCGCCCGCGCGGGCTTCGTCCTCTGGGGCGCCTGGCTTGCCGTCCACGTGATCGTCTTCTCCTTCATGAGCGGCACCATCCACAGCTACTACGTGGTGGCGATGGCGCCGGCGATCGGCGCGCTCACCGGCGGCGGCCTCGTGGCGGCGTGGCGGGCGCGCGAGCGGTTCCCCTGGGCCGGCCTGGGCATCGGCACGGTCCTGCTGGGCTCCGCCGCCCTCGCCTGGATGCTCCTGGATCGCACGAGCGACTTCGTCCCGGGCCTGGGCCTGGCGGTCCTCGCCAGCGCCGCGATCCTGGCCCCGATCATCGCCCTCCGCCCCACCGTGGCCCGGGCGAAGGTCCAGGTGGTGGCGATGGCGCTGGGCATCGCCGTCCTGCTCGCCGGCCCTGCGGCGTACGCGGTTGCCACGATGGGCACGGCCTACGCCGGTGGCGATCCCTCCGCCGGACCCGCGTCCGCGCAGGACGGCGGCTTCGGCGGCCAGGGCGCACAGGGTGGTCCGGCGGGCGGCCCCGGCGGCAACGGCATGACCATGGGCGGCCCCGGCGGCTCGTCCCTCTCCACCGCCACCGTGGACTATCTCGTGGCCAACCAGGGCGACGCCACGTGGCTCGTCGCCGTCTCGGATGCCACCACCGCCGAGCAGCTGGAGCTCCAGACGGGCGTGGCCGTGATGTCCACCGGCGGCTTCACGGGCTCCGACAAGGCCCTGACCCTGGACCAGGCGAAGGCCCTGGTCGCGGACGGCGAGCTCCGGTTCATCGTGGCCGGTGACAGCCGCGGCGGCCCGGGTGGCGCCTCCGCGACATCAGAGGTGACCTCCTGGGTCACCAGCGCCTGCACCGTGGTCACGGTGGGCTCCGTCGCCACCTCGGTCTACGACTGCGCCGGCGCGACGACCACGGCGAGCGCGTCCACCGCCGGCTGACGCCCCGCCCGGCTCGCGTGGACACCACGCCGTGCGGGCAGACCCTCGCACACACGAAGAAGCCCCCGTCGCAGGACGGGGGCTTCGCGTTGCTCCGGTGGGGGAGTCAGCCTAGGCGGCGAACTCGCGGAGCTTGCGGCTGCGGGACGGGTGGCGCAGCTTGCGGAGCGCCTGGACCTCGATCTGGCGGATGCGCTCGCGGGTGAGGCCGAACTCGCGCCCAACCTCCTCGAGCGTCCGGGCGTGGCCGTCGTCAAGGCCGAAGCGCAGGCGCAGGACGCGCTGCTCACGGCCGTCCAGGGACGCCAGCACATGCTCGATCTGCTCGCGGCGCATGCGGTCCGCGACCACGTCCAGCGGGGAGACGGC
>CAIYZX010000600.1 GCA_903930745.1 uncultured Chloroflexota bacterium
CAGGCGCGCCAGCGCGTCGATGTAGCGGCCCATCATCCGCGTGGCCGCGGCCAGGTCCTCGATCCGGATGTTCTCGTCCGGCGCATGCAGGTTCCCGTCCGCGCGGCCGGCACCCAGCATCGTCGCCGGGACGCGGTGGCGCGCGCACACCTGGTGCATGGGCACGGTGCCCGGCATGGACACGCCAATGGACGCGGGCGCCCCGGTGACCGCCTCGCTGACCGTTGCCGCGAGCTGCACCACTGGATGCGACGGCGGGGTCCACCAGGCGGGCTCGCCCTCGCGCATGATGACCTCGATGTCGCCGAATCCCTGGGCGTCCAGGTGGTTGCGCACGATGGCCGTGATCTCCGCGGGATCCTGGGCGGGCACCAGGCGGATGTCGATGCGCGCGTGGGCCTCCGCGGGCGTCACGGTCTTGGGCGTGGGGCCGGTTTCGCCGGACCATAGACCCTCGATGTTCAGCGTGGTGTCAAAGGTGAGCGCCCGGAGCGCGTCCGTGCCATCGACCCCGTGCACGAACCGGCTGACGCCGAAGTCCTGGCGCAGGTCGTCCAGCACCGCGTGACCGCCGGCCTCGATCGCCGCCAGCTGGTCCTCTCGCGGCGGGAGCGCGCCCGTGGCCAGGCCCTCGACGGTGGGGCGGCCCTCGTCGTCGAACAGGGTGGCCAGCGCCCGGGTCAGCCGGTGTGCGGCGTTGGGCAGGACCACGGACAGGCTCGAGTGGGCGTCATGGCGGATGGTCCGGCAGACCAGCTCCAGGACCACGATCCCCTTGCCGCCGCCGTACACCGTGGCGCGGCCCGCGAGGTCCAGCTCGCCGCCCTCGATCAGCGCGGCGTCCGCCTCACGGAGCGAAGGCCTCAGGTCCAGGAGCGCGTCCAGCGCGCCGCTCCCCGTCTCCTCCTGGCCCTCCACGAGATGGCGGACGCGGACGGGGAGGGGACCGATGGCGTCGCGATACGCCTCCAGCGCCCAGATGCGCGGCAGCAGCTCGCCCTTGTTGTCCGTGGCGCCGCGCCCGTACACGCGGCCGTCGCGGATCGCGGGCTCGTACGGGGGCGTGGTCCAGAGCGCCAGCGGGCTGGCCGGCTGCACGTCGTAGTGGACGACGCTGATCAGCGTCCGCTCCCCGTCGCCGGCCTCGCCCACCACGAGCGGCGGGGCGCCGTCCACGCGCAGGATGTCCACCTCGGCGCCGCTGTGGCGAAGGCGGTCCGCGATCCACGCGGCGGCCTCCTCGAGCGCTGCGGTGGCGCCACCCTCGGACGGGATGCGCAGGAACTCCACGAGCTCCGCCGTCCAGGCGGGGAGGCGCTCCTCCACGAGCCGGTCGAAGGCGGCGAAGTCCGTGGTGGCCTCGGGCGCCGTGCCGTCCGTGGGTCCCGTGCCGTGCTCCGCCGGAGTCATGCGGGGCCTACGCCCGCTTGCGCGGCAGGTCCAGGAAGGGCATCTCCACCACGGTGGCGTTGACGCGGCCGCGGCGGCCCTCAACGGTCCACTCCACCTGGAGGCGGGTGCCTGGCTTCTCGTACCGCGGCGGCACGAAGGCCAGCGCCACGGCCTGCTTGAGGATGGGGCTCCAGCCGTGCGAGGTGGACTTGCCCACCTGGCGGCCCTCGGCGAAGACCGGGACCGGCTCGCGGTCGATGTACGCGGAGATGGCCGGCGGCAGGTCCTGCGCGGAGAACGCGGCCTCGATGTCGTTCCAGTCCAGCTGCAGGCCGACGAGCCGGCGCTCCGGGCCGCCCGCGGCCACCTCGGCGGCGAGGGCGCGCTTGCCCACGTAGTCCGCCTTGTCGAAGGTGACGAGCTTGCCGAGGCCGATCTCGTACGGGCTGTAGTTCTGCTCCGGGTTGAGCGCGTGGCGGCTGGACGTGTAGTCCACCTCCAGCATGATCAGGCCCGCCTCAACGCGCGTGACGTCCAGCGCGTACATCCCGGCGGGGCGGATCGCGTAGGCCTGGCCAACCTCGAACAGGCGGTCCCAGACGGCGGTGGCGCCATCGGCGGGGATCCAGATCTCGTAGCCCAGGTCGCCCGTGTAGCCCGTGCGCGAGATGCCCACGCTGACGCCCGCGATCACGGTGTCGCGGCGGCGGAAGTACTTGAGCCCGGCGAAGTCCTCGCCGCTCGCGGCTTCGAGCACCGCGCGGCTGAAGGGGCCCTGGAGGGCAAGGCACGCGAGCTGCTCGCTGACGTCCTCGATGCGCACGTCAAGCCCCACCGCGTTCATGGTCAGCCAGCGGTACTGGGGATCGGCGGCGGTCCAGAGGAGCTCGTCCGCGGAGATGCGGTGGATGGTGCCGTCATCGAGCACCTTGCCGTGCTCGTCACACCACGGGGTGTAGAAGACCTGCCCAACGCCCAGCTTCGTGGCGTCGCGGGTGATCACGCGGTCCGTCAGGCGGATGGCGTCCGGCCCGGTCACGCGGTACTTGTAGAGCGGGCTGAGATCGATGACCGCCGCCGCCTCGCGGATGGCGTTGTACTCGATGTCGTGAAAGTCGGCGTAGACGGAGGACGCGAAGTAGCCGGCCCACTCGCGCCACTGCATCTTGCGATTCATGGCCGCGGCGCGCGGATGGAACGGGGTGCCGACGCTCACGAAGTCCCTCCTGGATGGCTGACCGGGAGAGTATATGCATGCGCTCTATGCAGCCTGCATGGTCGCCCGCTGCGTGAGTCCGTTCGCGGAACGCTCGCCGCCTTGGGTCAGAGCGAGCGCACCGGGACCGTGCGGGTGGTCATCTCCTGGTCGAAGGTGGCGATCCACGCACACCGGGCCCGCTCGGCGGCGGCCCCAATCAGGGCGTCTGGAATGCGCCGAGCCGATGCCCTGGCCGACCACCGAAGCGCGGCGATCGTGCCATCCCGGTCGGCGTCCGCAAGCTCCACGTTCTCCCGCGCGAGGAACGTGGCGAGGCCGTTGGCCAGCTCTGGGTTGGCAACCCGGTACTCCGTCCGCAGGACATGGACCAGCTCGATGAGGCTTGCCGTGGAGACGATCAGCGTGTCGTCCCCGTCAACCAGCGTCGCGGCGGCGAACGCGCGGGCAGGATCGTCGTCCGCGAAGTAGCGGACCAGGACGCTGGTGTCCACGTAGACGCGCGTCATCGAGTCCGGCCGTGCCGAGTGGCATCGGCGTCCAGCGCCTCCGTGATCTCCGCGGTTCGGGCGGCCCAGGCGCGTTCGCGAACGGTCTGCCAGTCATCCGGTGCCGTCCTGCCTGCATCGCGGAAGAGGCCGCGGAGGGACGCGCGGTGCGGGGCCGGGGCGAACTCGATCACGAGGCGGCCGTCCTCCACGCGCTCCACGGCACGGTCGCCCGGCCGGATGCCGAGCGCCTCTCGGACGGACTTGTCGATGGTGATCTGGAACCGTTCTCCAACCACGTTGGACATATCCACCGCCACAAATACGTACTGCTGTCGGAAGTATGTCAACTCGACGGCCAGTGCGCAACGGGAGGCGACGGATGGGCGGGGGTCTGCGAGGATGCGCAGATGCGCGAGAACCCGTTCGCCGGCCACGTCCATCGCCGCCCCGATGTGGACGCCCCGGAGGCCCGGGCGCTCCTTGAGCAGGCCTTTGGCCTGACGGGGACGCTGCGCGAGCTGGGCAGCCACCAGGACCGCAACTACCGCGTGGACGCGCCCGATGGCCGCCGGTTCGTGCTGCGCATCGCGCGGGCCGCGATCTCCCGGGCGGAGCTGGACGCGGAGAACGGCGCGATGCTCCGCGTGGCCGCCGCGGGGCTGCCGTTCGAGAGCCCGGTCCCGCAGCCTGCGCTGGCCGGCGGCCTGGTGGCGAGGGTGGCCACCGCGTCCGGCGTGGACCACGACCTGCGCCTGGTGACCTACCTGGACGGCGAGCCCATGGACCAGGCCGGGTACCTCGCGCCGTCCGTGCTCCGGGCCCACGGCGCGATGGCCGCGCAGGTCTCGCGTGCGTTGGACGGGTGGGACCACGAGGCACTGGACCGCGTCTTCCAGTGGGACGTCCGCCACGCGCGGGCGGTGGTGGAGGCGCTGATCGAGAGCTGCTCCACCGCGGACCGCCGGCGGCTGGCGGAGCGGGAGATCGCGCGGGCCGGTGACGCGCTGGACGCGCTGGCGCCCGACCTCCGGATCCGGGCGATCCACGCGGACGTGACGGACGTGAACACGGTGGCGAGGCGGGACCGGGCGGGGCGGCCGATGCCGGCGGGCCTCCTGGACTTCGGCGACCTGTCGCGGACCTGGGTGGCCTCGGACCTCGCGGTGACCATCGCCGCGGACGCGTTCCACGCCTTGGACACGCCACTCCAGTTGGCGCGCGACGTTGCGCGGGGCTTCCTGGACGTGCTGCCGCTGGCCGATGCGGAGCTGGCCGCCGTCTGGCCGATGGTGGTGGCGCGCTCCGCCGCGGTTGCCGTGAGCGGGGACCAGCAGGCGGCGCTGGAACCGGACAACACGTACGTCAACGCGGTCCGCGACGAGGAGTGGGCGGCGTTTGAGGCCGTGGCGCGGATCCCGTTCCCGCTGGCGGAGGCGGTCCTGCGGGAGGCCGCGGGCCTGGGCCCGGCCCGGCGCGTGACGCTGCCCTCCGGCTGGGTGCCGCCCGTGGTGGTGGACCCGGCCGATGCGGTGCTCCTGGACCTCTCCACGTCGTCCGACGCGCTGCCGTCCGATGCGACGGGGGACCCGTCCGTGCTGGACGCGGTGGTTGCCGCCGCCCGCGCCGATGGCCGCCTCCCCGTTGGCCGGTGGGGCGAGGCCCGCCTGACGGATGTTGAGCTGGACGCCACCGTGGAGGCGGCCACCGTCCACCTTGGCGCGGACCTGTTCCTGGCGCCGGGCACCGTGGTTCGGGCGCCGGTCGCGGGGCTTGTCCGCCATGCGCCCGCCGGCCTTGTGCTGGCGGCCGACGCGGGCTTCGACATCCGCCTGGACGGCGTGGCACCGGCCATCGCGGATGGGGCGAGCGTGCACCCCGGCGACACGATCGGCGCCCTGACGCCGCGTGGTCCCCTGGACCTGCCGTCGCTCCTCCACGTCCAGCTGGTGACCCAGCCGGGTCTCGCGGCCCCTCGCCGCACCGTGCCGTCCCTCGCCGCGGCATGGCAGGCGCTCTGCCCGGATCCCTCCGTGCTGCTGGGGCTGCCCGACGGCCTCGCCGTGGCCCCGGCCGATGACGCCGCCTCGCTCCTGGAGCGCCGCAACCGGGTCCTCGCCACCACGCAGGTCCACTACTTCGAGACGCCGCCCCGCGTGGAGCGCGGCTGGCGCCACCACCTCGTGGACACGCGTGGCCGCGCCCGCATCGACATCGTGAACAACGTCGCCCAGCTGGGCCACTCGCACCCGGGCGTGGAGGCTGCGGTCCGGCGCCAGCTCGCCCGGCTGAACACCAACTCCCGCTTCCTCTACGGCGTCATGGTGGAGTTCGCCGAGGCGCTCGCCGCCCGCTTCCCGGCGCCGCTGGACACGGTCTTCCTCGTGAACACGGGCTCGGAGGCCAACGAGCTGGCCATCCGCCTTGCCCGGACTGCCACGGGCCACCGCGACGTGCTGGCGGTGCGCGGCGCGTACCACGGCTGGACCGGCGCCACGGACGCCATCACCACTTCGCACCTGGACAACCCCAACGCCATCGGCACGCGGCCGGACTGGGTGCGCCTGGTGGAGGCGCCCAACACGTACCGCGGACTCCACCGGGGGCCGGACGCCGCGGACCGCTACGCGGACGATGTTCGCCGGGTCATCGCAGAGGGCATGGCGGCGGGCCGGCCGCCTGCGGCCTTCATCGCCGAGCCGCTCTTCGGCAACGCGGGCGGCGTGGTCCTCCCGGACGGCTACCTCGCCCAGGTCTATGCGGCGGTGCGGGCGGCGGGCGGCCTCGCCATCGCGGACGAGGTCCAGACCGGGTACGGCCGGCTGGGTGCCTGGGAGTGGGCGTTCCAGCAGCAGGGCGTGATCCCGGACATCGTGTCCGTGGCGAAGGCGGCCGGCAACGGGATGGCCGTGGGTGCCGTGGTGACCACCCGGGCCATCGCGGACGCGTTTGCGGCGGAGGGCTCGTTCTTCTCGTCCATCGGCGGGTCACCCGTGGGCTGCGCGGCGGGTCTCGCGGTCCTGCACGCGATGGACGCTGAGGGTCTCCAGGAGAACGCGCGCGCCACGGGCGCCCACCTGCGCGCCGGGCTGGAGCGCGTGGCGGCGGCGCACCCGGAGATCGTGGGTGCGGTCCATGGGATGGGCCTGTATCTCGGCGTGGAGCTGGTCCGGGACCGCGAGACGCTGGAGCCTGCGGCTGACGAGGCGCTGGCCATCTGCGAGCGCATGCTGGACCTGGGTGTGATCGTCCAGCCCACCGGCGACGGCAACAACGTGCTCAAGGTGAAGCCGCCCCTCTGCCTCACCACGGACAGCGCGGACGTGGTGATCGAGGCCCTGGAGCGGACCCTGGCCGAGGGCTGGTAGCCGGAGCGGAGCAG
>CAIYZX010000601.1 GCA_903930745.1 uncultured Chloroflexota bacterium
CGCGAGCAGCATCATCCGCTTGCGGTCACCCCGGTCCGCGAGAGCACCCGCGAACGCCGCCATCGCGAAGTCCGCGATCGTCGTGACGGCGCCAACGGTGCCCATCGCCACGCCGGACCCGGTGAGCGCCAGCACGAGCAGCGGCAGGGCCGTGGCGCTCACCGCGTCACCGCCCGCGGAGACGGACTGGCTCACCAGCAGCGCGAGGAAGTCCCGGCTGCGGCCCAGCGGGGCGTCCTGCGCCGGCCCTGGCTCTGACTCTGGCGCGGGGAGGGGCAGGGTGACGGACATCGGCCGAAGGGTAGCCGAGCCGAGGCCGCACGGAGTCACACGGGGCCGCCGCGCCCAACCACGGCCCCTGGCGCTGCACGCGGACGGTACCCTCGCCCGTGATGGATCGGAACCGCCTGCTCGGCATCTTCTTCGTCTGCGCCGCCGCTGCCGGGTACGGATCCGGTGGCCTCTTCGCGCACCCGGCCTACGAGGCGGGCGTGGACTGGCTGACCGTCATGGCGTGGCGCTTCCTGATCGCCGCAGCACTCTCGTGGGGCCTGGTGGCCCTCCGGCCCGCCACCCGCGCCGCCATCCGGGCGCTCCCCCGCCGCGAGGTGGTCATCACGCTCCTGCTGGGCGCGATGCTCGTGCTCCACAGCGGCACCTACTACGCGGGCATCGAGACCGTGCCGCTCGCGCTCGCGGGCCTCATCACCGCCATCTACCCGCCGCTCGTGGCGCTGCTGTCCATCTTCATCGGCCGCCCGCTGCAGGGCCGCCGCGCGTGGATCGCCCTGGGTCTCACCGTGGCCGGCATGGTGCTCGCGGTGGGCGGGATCGAGGCCACCGAGATGCCGCCGATCTCAGGCCTGCTCCTCGTGATCCTCGCGCCCAGCTGCTACGCCTTCTGGATCGTGCTGGCGGCGCGCCACTCCGGCGAGACGCGCGAGACCACCGGCGATGACTCCGGCCAGGCCACGGACGCCCTCGCCACCGGCGCCATCCTCCTCACCGGAACGGCGGGCGCGTACTGGATCATGGCGCTCGCCATCGGCAACCCGGCGCTCCCGTGGCAGGTGCCGTCATCGGCGTGGCCATACCTCTTCGGCGTGGCCATCTCCGCCGGCTTCGTGGGCCCGCAGGCGTTCTACGCGGGCGTCAAGCGGATCGGCGGCGCGCAGGCCGCCCTCGTGTCCACCGTGGAGCCGCTCTACACGATCGTTGCCGCCGGCCTGGTCCTGGGCCAGGTCCTGACGCTCACGCAGTGGGCGGGCGCCGTCCTGATCATCACGGGCGTGGTCCTCTCGCAGACCCGCGGCCGCCGCGCCGGCGCCTCGGAGGCGCCTCCGCTCCCCCAGCCCCTGGCCCGCGTCAGCGACGACTGAGCGCCCGCTCCACCAGCGCCACCGTTCCGCCCACGCCGTCCTCCGCCCGGACGCCCGCGCCGATCTCCGCCGCCCGCGCGCGCATCCCAGCGTCCCCCACCGCCGCGGTGATCGCCGCGCCAAGTCGGGCCGCGGTCATCCGCGTGCGAGGGACGGCGACCGGGGCGACGCCCTTCTCGTGAACCAGCCTTCCCCAGAACGGCTGGTCGCCGTGGTGCGGGACCAGCACCTGCGGCACGCCGGCGCGCAGCCCGGCGGCGGTGGTGCCGGCGCCGCCGTGATGGACCACGGCCGCCATGCGCGGGAAGAGCCAGGCGTGGGGCGTGTTGCCCACCGCCAGGACGCTGGCGGGCAGCTCTCCCGGTGCCAGACCGCCCCACCCGGCGTGGATCACGGCGCGTGATCCTGACCGCTGGACCGCGTCCAGCACCACGCGCGCGGCGGCCTCCGGGTTCTCGCTGACCATGCTCCCAAAGCCGATGTAGACGGGTGCCGGGCCGGCGTCGAGGAACGCGAGCAGGTCCGCGGGCGGCTGCCAGCCCTCGGGCTCGTCCAGGAACCAGAACCCCGGCATGCCGATGGCGGCGTCCCAGTCAGCGGGGCGGCCCATGGCGGCGGGGCTCAGCCCGTAGATCACGGGGCCGGCACCCAGCACACCGGAGTCGAAGCGGGCGAGGAGCGGTGCGCCGCCGGAGCCAAGGCGGGTGCGGATCGCCCCGTTGCCGGACGCGCGCGCCGTGAGCCAGAGCACCTGGCGGGCGATGTGGTGGCCGAGGCGGTGGGTCAGCGCCCGCGGCGGGAACGAGAGCCAGGGCGTCAGGGCGCCCGGCCATGCGGCGGTGGGCGTGAACGGGACGTTGTAGGCCTGGATCAGCGGGATGCCGCGCCGCGCGGCCACCGCCGAACCCAGGAAGACGCCGCCGAACCCGCCAAGGATGGCGTCTGCACCCTCCGAGGCCGCCAGCGCCTGCTCCGCGACGAGGCCCGCTCCCCGCTCCGCGATGGCTGCGAAGTGGCGGAACGAGGCCACCATCCCACCGCCCTCAACCGCGCGCTTCACCTCCGGGGCGTCCAGCTCAGCGCGGACGTCGATGGCCGCGAGCCAGGGCTCCACGCCGTGCTCGCGCACGAGATCCCCGTGGTCCATGGTGGTCACGAGGCGCACGCCGTGGCCGGCCACCCGGAACCCAACGGCCAGCGCGAGATACGGCTGGACGTCACCCCGGCTGCCGGGGGCCACGATGCAGATCTCCAATGCCACCCTGTCGCTCCTCGCGTACCGATCTCCTGCAGTCTAGGTGGTCGGTCGCCGGCGCCGGTCGGCCCAGCGCGCTGACCTCGGGTCAACTCCCGCTTCCATCGGAGGCCGATGGAGTCCTCTGCCGCGGTCCTCGAGGTCGGACTTGTGCTCCTCGCCGCCACCGGCGTGATCTCCACCGAGCTGTACTTGGCCCTGGTCGCCGCCGTGGCGATCTCCATCGCGGTCTCCACGGTCCTGGTCCGCCCCCTCTGGCAGAGGCCCATCCCCGCCTGACCTGGCCAGGCCCGGGCGCGGACACCCGGCGCGGACAGCGAACAGCCCGGGCCCTCGCGGGATCCCGGGCTGCCGGTGGGAGATCGCGC
>CAIYZX010000602.1 GCA_903930745.1 uncultured Chloroflexota bacterium
CGTTCCCCGGTGCGAGATGGTTCGTGGCGCTCCTTGGGCCCCTGCCGGACGAGCCTACAATCGAGGGGTGAGCACCTCCTCCGCCTCCGGGCACGTCTTCCGCCGCTCGTCCGTTCCCAACCCGCCCGTCGCCGTCTCGGCACATGGCTCCACCATCGTGGACGCAGCCGGGCGCGAGTACCTCGACGCCGCCGGTGGCGCCATCGTGGTCAACGTTGGCCACGGCCGCCGTGAGATCGCCGAGGCCATCGCGGAGCAGGCGGGCCGCCTCTCGTACGCGCACGGGTCCGCGTTCACGACGGAACCCCTGGAGCGGTACGCCGCGGAGCTGGGCCCGCGCCTGCCCGTTGACGATCCGTACCTCTACCCGGTGAGCGGTGGCTCCGAGGCCATCGAGACGGCCCTCAAGCTGGCCCGTGGCGTGCAGATCGCCCGCGGCGAGACGGGCCGGACCCGCGTGATCGCCCGGTGGGGGAGCTACCACGGCAACACGTTGGGCGCCCTGGACCTCTCCGGGCGCAAGCCGCTCCGCGCGCCGTACGAGGCCTGGCTGGGCCGGTTTGACCACGTGAGCGCCGCCTACCCGTACCGCGGCGGCGAGCCCGGCTCGCAGGCCCTTGGCACGGCCGCTGACCTGGCGGCGGAGCTGGATGCGGCGATCGTGGCCGCAGGACCCGGCACCGTGGCCGCCTTCGTGGGCGAGCCCGTGGTGGGCGCCACGCTGGGCGCCGTGGAGCCGCCGGCGGGGTACTGGGAGGCCATCGCGGCCGTCTGCCGCCGGCACGGCGTGCTGCTGATCGCGGACGAGGTGATGACGGGCTTCGGGCGCACGGGCGCCTGGTTCGGCATGGACCACTTCGGCGTGCGGCCGGACATCCTCGTGTCTGCGAAGGGCGCCACGTCCGGGTACTGGCCGTTTGGCTTCGTGGCGGCGTCCGGCGCCTGCTGGGAGGACGTCACGCGGGGCGGCGGGTTCGTGCACGGGTTCACGTACTCCCACCAGCCGGGCGCGGCCACGGTGGCGCGCGAGGTGCTGCGGATCCTGGAGGCGGAGAACCTCGTGGCGGCGTCCGCGACCAAGGGCGAGCAGCTCAAGGGGCTCCTTCGCGACCGCCTGGGCGATCATCCGGCGGTGGGCGAGATCCGCGGGCGCGGCCTGATGGTGGGCGTGGAGCTGGTGGCCGATCGCGCCACGAAGGCGCCGTTCCCGCGCGGCCGCAGGCTGATCGAGAACGTGGTGCGGATCGCCCGCGAGGCCGGGTTCCTGCTCTACTCGGGCAGCGGCAACGCCAACGGCGTGGACGGCGACATCGTCCTGCTTGGCCCACCGTTCGTGATCACGGACGCGGAGCTGGTCCGCCTGGCGGACGGCCTGGCGGAGGCGCTGGACCGGGCCCTGGAGGCAACGGCCCCGGCCTGATCGCCCGCCGCTGCCGCGGAGCGCTCGAACGCCCCGCCAGTCTCAGCGACGGGCGGGCTTCGCTCCCGCGGTGGACCGGACCAGGAGCAGCACGCCCAGGACCACGAGCACCAGCGGCCAGAGCAGGTCGCCGAAGCCCGGGATGGCCACGCTGGACGCGCCGATCACCGACAGGAGCAGGCCCAGGCCCGCCTGCCAGCCGTACCCGTTGCCGGACGCGGCGCGGACGAGCGCGATGAACAGGAACGCGATGCCGAGGCAGAGCGTGCCCACGCCGGATCCGGCGTTGACGCCGAACGCGCTGAGCAGGTCCGGGGCCGCGAGGGCCGTGATGATGGAGCCGAGGTAGAGCGAGCCCACGCCGCGGTTCGCCAGCCACGAGACCAGGAACGCGAGGCCCACGGCCAGGAACAGCAGCGAGCCGGCTGTGGCGAGCGCCGGGATGCCCTTCTCGAGGAGCAGCAGGCCACCGAAGACGAGCAGGAAGATGCCGAACCAGGGCAGCCGGCTCCGCGCACGCGGCCCGCCAACCTCGCTCCACTCCCAGCTGTAGGCGTGGACGCCGCCATCGCCAACCACGTCGCCCGCAGCCGGGCCGTCGCGTCGATCGCTCATCTTCGTCTCCTCGTTGCGTGGCGTGGCAGCGGGCAGGGCCACCAGGTGACTGTGCGCGGAGGGTAGCGCGCCCTCCGCGACCCCGCTCCCCGGCCCCTCGCGCAGGCGTACGATCCGCGGCATGTCACACGTCATGACGGTCCTTGGCCCGGTTGACCCGTCCGTGCTGGGCTTCACGCTCCCGCACGAGCACACGCAGTGCGTCCTCTGGCACATCCAGGGACGCTGGGACTACTGGGAGCTCACGCCGGACGAGCCGGTGATCCTCGATGAGCTGCGCCGCTATCGTGAGTCCGGGGGCACAACGCTGGTGGACGTCACGATGCCCGGGATCGGGCGTGACCCGGCCTGGATCCGCCGCCTCTCCGAGCAGAGCGGGCTCCACGTGGTGATGGGCGGCGGCTGGTACCGCACGGCGTACTACCCGCCGGAGGTGATGATCGAGCGGCGGTCCGTGGACTCCCTCGCGGAGGAGCTGGTCCACGACGCCACGGTGGGCGTGGGCGAGACCGGGATCCGCATCGGCATCCTGGGCGAGATCGGCACGGACAAGCCGTGGATGACGCCCGCGGAGGAGCGCGTCCACCGGGCGGTGGCGCGGGCGTCGCGCCGGAGTGGCCTCGCGATCACCACGCATGCCGTGATGTCCGATGTGGGCGCCTGGCAGCTGCAGGTCTTCGAGGAGGAGGGGGCGGACCCCGGCCGGGTGATCATCGGCCACGCGGACAGCTACCCCCACCTGGACCACTACCTCTCGCTGATCAACCGCGGTGCCAACATCGAGTTCGACTTCCTGGGCATGTCCTTCACGCCCACGGAGCGGTACGGCGAGGCCAGGGTGATCGACCTGCTGCTGGAGCTGCTCCACCGCGGTCACGCGGACCGGGTCTTCCTCTCGCACGACGTCTGCCACAACAGCCAGCTGCACCACTACGAGGGCAACGGGTACACGTACCTCGCGGACACCTTCCTGCCGCGCCTGCGCGAGCGGGGCGTGAGCCAGGCGGAGATCGACCAGATCACGATCGCGAACCCGCGCCGGATCCTGACGATCGGGTAGGGGATGGCGGCCGTGCGCTGGCGGGAGCGGCTGGGCCACGCCGGCCTGGCGGTCACACTCGTGCTCGTGGTGGCCGCGTGCTCGCCCGCCCCCGAAGCGGCCTCCCTGGCACCCCCGGCATCGCCATCGGCATCGGCCCCTGCGTCCGCATCGGTCTCGCCGTCCACCGCCGCCCCGTCGCCATCGGCCGCCCCGAGCGCTTCGGGCACACCGGCCTCCACGCCCGCCCAATCGGCGGCGCCCACGGCATCACCGTCCGCCACGCCCGTCGCCCGATGGATCCCGCCCGCCGGCGCCACCTGGCAGTGGCAGCTCTCCGGCACCCCGGACCTCTCCGTGGACGCCCAGGTCTTCGACCTTGACGCCGACGAGACCACCGCCGAGACCGTCGCCCGCCTCCACGAGCTGGGCCGCCACGTGATCTGCTACGTCGACGTGGGCACCTGGGAGTCGTATCGGGCGGACGCCGCGGTCTTCCCTGACGAGGTGCTGGGCAGGCGCGTGGACGGCTGGCCGGACGAGCGCTGGCTGGACATCCGGCGCCTGGACGTGCTGGCGCCCATCCTCGAGGCCCGGCTGGACACCTGCGCCGCCAAGGGCTTCGATGCCGTGGAACCGGACTGGCTCAACCACCACGAGGAGGACACGGGCTTCCCGATCCGGCGCGCGGACTCGATCCGGTTCGCCCGCTGGGTGGCCGGGGCGGCGCACGCACGCGGGCTGTCGGTGGCCCAGAAGAACGCCCCGGGCCTCACGGCGGCGATCGCGACGGACTTCGACTTCGCGGTGACCGAGGACTGCGCCCGGTGGGACGAGTGCGACGCCTACCTGCCGTACCTGCGGCGTGGCGCGGCGGTGCTGGACGCGGAGTACAACCTGGCGCCGGCGGCGTTCTGTGCGGTCACGGAGCCGCTGGGCGTGTCGGCGATCGGGAAGCGGCTGGCGCTGGGGGCCTGGCGGCGCACCTGTCCCTGACCGCGGGCCGCGCCGGAAACTGCGACGCCGGCCACCCTCGGCGGGGGACCGGCGTCAGCGATTGATTGGCACCACGAGGGCGCCCTGGCGAGGCTAGAGGAGCGTGGGGGAGACCGAGAGCTCCACGTTGCCCTTCAGCGCCTGGCTGATGGGGCAGCCGTCCTTGGCCGCGTTGGCGAGCTCGGCGAACTTGGCGGCGTCGATGCCGTCCACCTTGCCCTCCACCACGAGGTCTGACCTGGTGATCCGCCAGCCGGCGTCCGTCTTGTCGAAGGTCACGACGGCGCGGACCTTGAGGGACGTGGCCGGCGTGCTGTTCCGGGCGAGCTGGGCGGAGAACGCCATCGAGAAGCAGGACGCGTGCGCGGACGCGATCAGCTCCTCCGGGCTCGTGCGGCCCTGGTGCTCCTCGGTGCGCGACGCCCACGTGACGGGGAGACGCGTGAAGGAGCCTGACGAGACGTAGTTGATGGAGCCGCTGCCGGAGAGCAGGTCGCCGTTCCAGGCCACCTCGGCGAAGCGCGTGACTGCCATGTGATCCTCCCAGTGGGACGCGGGGCGAAGATGGAGGCCGGGTCCGGCCGTGCGGCACAGGGTGCCACGGATCGGTCCTGCGCGACCCGTCGACCGCGAGATTCATCCGGTCTGTTCGGTGTCCGCCCGCTGCCGGATGGGCGTCCGCCGTCTTCGGGTAGCATCGGTCTCCCGTCCCGGAGGTCCCGCTCCTCGTGCCCAGCGCCACCCGCCGTATCAGCGCCGCCACCGCCCGGCGGTTCCTCGTCCGCCGCCACCTGCTGGCGCCGCCGCGCTCGCTGCCCGCGGAGCCGGCGTCCGTCATGCGCGTGGTGGACCGCCTGGGCTCGCTCCAGTTCGATCCGCTGGAGGTGGCGGGGCGCAACCACGA
>CAIYZX010000603.1 GCA_903930745.1 uncultured Chloroflexota bacterium
CAGCATCACGCCGTAGACCGCGACCGGCAGGGGGCCAATCCACGCGTACTTCGACGCCGCCACCGTCTCGCACCCGTGCAGGGCGCCGCAGTAGGGCGACCCGCCACCCAGCTCCACGATGGAGAGGTACGAGGCGATCCCGAGGCCGATGACGTCCAGGACGATCAGGATCCAGCCCGGGTGGATGCCCTTGATGCGGGCCGTGGGAACGGAAGGTGCGGCGTTGCTCATGGTGTGCGCAGGATAGTCCACCGGCGGGAACGTGCGGGTTCGGCCGGGTTCGGGCCGCGGAACCCGCCCCGGAGCCCGCCCCCGGACCCTTCCGGCCCCCACCGGCACGGCCAACAGTCCCGCAAACCGAGCCCCCCATGGGCCAACGAGTACGCCGCATGGCCCATCGTCGCGCGCCCCCGCGCAGGCGAAGATGACGCACAACACCCCGCGTCCCCCCATGCCGTGCGGCCAGCACCATCACGCCGCCGCCCCCAGAGGAACCAGATGACCGCCAACACTCCGGCGCACGACCAGGCCCCCGACGTCCTGGGCGAGGACCGCAACCCGCTCGACGCGATCTTCCACCCGCGCAGCATCGCGGTCGTGGGCGCCACCGAGAAGGAGGGTTCGGTTGGCCGGACCATCCTCTGGAACCTGCTGAGCAGCCCGTTCGGCGGCACCGTCTACCCCATCAACCCCACCCGCCCGGCCATCCTGGGCGTCAAGGCCTACCCCAGCCTCACCGCCATCGGCGAGCCGGTGGACCTCGCGGTCATCGTGACCCCAAGCAAGACCGCCCCCGCCCTCGTGGAGGAGTGCGGCCAGGTGGGCATCAAGGGCGTGATCATCATCTCCGCGGGCTTCAAGGAGGTTGGCGCGGAGGGCGTGGAGCTGGAGCGCCAGGTCCTGGAGACCGCCCGCAAGTACGGCATCCGCGTGGTGGGCCCCAACTGCCTCGGCGTCATGAACCCGGTGGGCCGGATGAACGCCACGTTCGCCGCCGGCATCGCCAACCCGGGCCGCGTGGGCTTCGTCAGCCAGTCCGGCGCCCTCCTCACCGCCATCCTGGACTGGGCGGCGCACGAGAACGTGGGCTTCAGCTCCATCGTGAGCCTGGGCTCCATGCTGGACGTGGGCTGGGGCGACGTCATCGACTACCTGGGTGACGATCCCAACACGGACTCCATCGTCATCTACATGGAGACCATCGGCGACGCGCGGGCCTTCCTGTCCGCGGCGCGCGAGGTGGCGCTGACCAAGCCCATCATCGTCATCAAGCCGGGCCGCACGGCCCAGGCGGCGAAGGCGGCGGCCTCCCACACCGGCTCCCTCACGGGCAGCGACGACGTGCTCGATGCCGCCTTCCGGCGCGCCGGCGTCCTGCGCGTGGAGCGCATCAGCGAGCTCTTCCAGATCTCCGAGATCCTGGCGAAGCAGCCCCGGCCCCGCGGCCGCAAGCTCAGCATCGTGACCAACGCCGGCGGCCCGGGCGTCATCGCCACGGACTCGCTCATCGGCGGGGGCGGCGAGCTCACGGACATCGGTGACGCCACGATGGAGGCGCTCAACGCGGTCCTCCCGTCCGTGTGGAGCCACAACAACCCCATCGACATCATCGGCGACGCGCCGCCGGAGCGGTACGCGAAGGCCCTGGAGGTGGCGGCTGCCGATCCCGAGGCGGACGGCCTGCTGGTCATCCTCACGCCCCAGGCGATGACGGACCCCACGGCCACCGCGAGGGCGCTGGTCAAGCACGCGCACATCGAGGGCAAGCCGGTCCTGGCCTCCTGGATGGGCGGCGAGGAGGTTGACGAGGGCGCCAAGATCCTCCGCGAGGCGGGCATCCCCACCTTCGGCTACCCGGACACCGCCTGCAACCTGTTCAACTTCCTCTGGAGGTACGACGAGAACCTGCGGTCCCTCTACGAGACCCCGCGCCTGCCGGTGAAGCCGGAGCGCGGCGAGTTCCGCGAGGAGGTGGACCGGATCATCGCCGAGGTCACGGCCGAGGACCGCACGCTCCTCACGGAGTACGAGTCCAAGAAGGTGCTTGCCGCCTACGGCATCCCGATCACGGACACGGAGCTCGCCACGACGGCCGACGAGGCGGTGGCCGCAGCCGAGCAGATTGGCTACCCGGTGGTGGCGAAGCTGCTCTCGCGCACGATCACGCACAAGACCGATGTGGGCGGCGTGGTCCTCAACCTCCGTTCCGCGGACGCGGTCCGCGAGGCGTTCGAGGGGATCAAGGCCTCCGTTGCCGCCAAGGTTGGCGTGGAGCACTTCGAAGGCGTGACAGTCCAGCCGATGATCAACTGGTCCGGCTACGAGCTCATCGTGGGCTCCAGCCCCGATCCGCAGTTCGGCCCCGTGCTGCTCTTCGGCATGGGCGGG
>CAIYZX010000604.1 GCA_903930745.1 uncultured Chloroflexota bacterium
CACGATGACGTCCAGCGCGCCGTCACGGAAGTCCGCCATGACCGCGTCCCGATCCTTCGGTTTGAGCCGCCCGTGGACGAGGCCCACGCGGAGCGGCGCCAGGAGATCCGTCAGGCGGGCGTACTCGGCCTCGGCGGCCGCAGCCCAGGCCTCTTCGAGGTCCTCGTCCGGCAGGTCCACGTCGCCCGCGTAGCCGCTCGTCTCCTCCTCTGCGGGCGTGGCGGCGGGGCCGATGCGCGGCACCACCACGAACGTCCGGCGGCCGGCGGCGGCCTCGTCGCGGACGCGCTGCCAGGTCCCGTCCAGGTCGTCCGGGCGGCGGATGCCCGTGCGGATGGCGATGCGTCCGGCGGGGGGCGTCCGGAGCACGGACACGTCCAGGTCCGCGTACAGCACCTGGCCCAGCGTGCGCGGGATGGGCGTGGCGGTCATCAGGAGGACGTGCGGCGGCGCGCCCTGCGGCGCCTTGGACTCCAGCGCGCCCCGCTGCTCCACGCCGAAGCGGTGCTGCTCGTCCACCACGGCGATGGCGAGGTCGTTGAACCGCAGGGACTCCTGCAGGAGCGCGTGCGTGCCCACGATGATGTTGGCCTGCCCGCTCTCCGCGAGGGCCGCCACCTCGCGCCTGCGCGGCGCGCTGATGGAGCCCGTGACCAGCTCCACGCTGACCTCCGCGCCAAGGTCCTCCAGGAGTGCGGAGACGGTGCGCGCGTGCTGGCGGGCGAGCAGGTCCGTGGGGGCGAGCAGCGCGCCCTGTCGCCCCGCGAGCGCCGCTGCGGCGAGGGCCCATGCGGCCACCGCGGTCTTGCCGGAGCCCACGTCGCCCTGGACGAGCCGGAGCATGGGCGTGGGTCGGGCGAGGTCCGCCTGGATCTCGTCGATGACCTGCGCCTGGTCCTGCGTGAGCGTGACGTCCTTGCCCAGCTTGCGCGACAGGGAGGCCGCGAGGGCACCGCGGATCCGCTCGTTCGACCGGGCGTCCACGGCCAGCGCCTTCGTGGTGGCGCGGCCGCGTGACCTGCGGCGCTGCACCATGCCCAGCTGGAGCGCGAACAGCTCGTCGAAGGCCAGGCGGCGCAGCGCGGCATCGCGGGCATCGAAGTCCCGCGGGAAGTGCGCGGCGTCCAGCGCCTGGCCGATGGCGGGCAGCCCGTGCTCCGCCAGGACGGCCTTCGGCAGGTACTCGTCGTAGTGGAGGCCGGCGGCGTCCAGGGCGGCACGCATCGCGCCGCGGAGACGGGCGGACGTGATGCCCTTCGTGAGCCGGTACACGGGGACGATGCGGCCCACGTGGAGCAGGTTCGCGGCATCGGCCGGCTGGAACTCCGGGCCCTCGAAGACGAGCCGGTGCGAGCGGTGCTTGATCTTCCCGGAGATGAGGATCTGGTCGCCCTCGCGCAGGCGGCGCTCGATGTACCGGCGGCCGAACCACGTGGCCTCCGCGGTGTCCGTGCCGTCGGTGAGGTGGGCGGTCACCACCTGGACGTTCCGGCGCCACGTCTTCTGGACGCCGATGAACGTGACGCGCACGTTCGCGGACGCCAGGCTGCCGTCCTCCTGGGACCAGATGTCGCGCAGGGACTTCATGTCGCGCAGATCGTCGTAGCGGCGCGGGAGGTGGAAGAGGAGATCTCGGACCGTCTGCATGCCCATCCGCCGGGCGCCTACCTTCATCGAGGAGACGGGACCGAGACCGCAGTACGCCAGCTGGGCGGCCAGGATCTCCGCGGGATCCGAGGGGACCGGGACGGCGTCCACGGCCGCCTTGGAGCGCAGGGAACGGGTGCCGGCACCCGCGCCCGTGGCGGATCCGCGACGGGGCGCGGGCCGGCGGGCACCGCTCACGCGGGAACGCTCACGATCCGCGCGCTCACTCGGCGGAGATCAGGTACCGGTAGTGGGGCTGCCCGCCGTGCTGGGTGTCCACCTCGATGCCGGGCGCGGCCTCGAGGATCCTCCGGGCCAGCTCCTCCGCGGAGTCCAGCGTGGCGTCCGCGCCGTAGTAGAG
>CAIYZX010000605.1 GCA_903930745.1 uncultured Chloroflexota bacterium
GGCGCGCGCCGCCTGGGCGAGCACCATCAGCGCGGGCACCCTCCTGGACGACATCTGCTGGACCGGCGCCATCGACGAGCCGAAGCTGGCCGTGGCCCTGGAGCTCACGATCCGGTCCATGGCCCCGTACATGGATCCCGCGCCCGCGCCCTGACGGCTGGGCCGCTTCCGGGTTGAGTGTCTTCGCCCCTCACACCATCGAGCGAGTCTCCCAGCGACTCACGCGATGGTGCCGGACAGGCGGACCTCGAACCGCCTGTTGCGCCACCGCCCCGATGGACGAAGATGGGCGGACACAACCTGCGCCACTGGGGGATCAATGTCCCGCTTCGAACCTGTGATGGTCGCCGTCATCCCTGCGGGCATCGTCCTGTTGGGCCTCGGGTGGTTCGACTCCGTCGTCCTGGGGTCCGGCGACGACGCCCCGGCAGTCCTCGTCTCGCTCGGTGCGCTCCTGGTCGCGGTGTGCGTGCTCCTGCTCGGAGCGATCGGCTGGGCCTCCCGCTCGCGAATCGTGGGTGTCATCTACCTGGTCGCGGGCTCCGTGATCGCACTGCTGCCCGTCATCACACACGTGGTTGGGACCGTGCCCGCCGGGGGCACACCGCTGCTGCCGGAGTCCCTGACGTGGCCGGCCCTGATGCTGCGCATTGGGGCGGGGCCGCTCGAAGCTGTGACGGTCGCCGGGGCCGCGATGGCGATCAGCGGCGTTGCCGGACTGGCGCGTGCCACTGGTGTGCCCGATGTGGCGGACTCATTGCCGGCACGTCAACCTCTCGAGAACAGACCCGCCGTCGAGTAGCCGACAGGGCTGCGTCCCCCGCACGCGTCCGGGTTCGGGTGTCATCGTCCCTCGCACCATCGAGCAAGTCGCCTAGCGACTCACGCGATGGTGCCGGACAGGCAGACCCGCATCGCCCGTAGAGGCGTTCCTGTCACCTACGATCCACGGGCGTACTAGCCATCGGCGTGGCGCCTTCTTCCTGTCACTTACGACCCGGGAGCGTAGGTGAGGCCCGAATGCGCCATGCACGCCCCTTTCGGCGCCCGCGTGTGGACGCCATCCGGGATACCACGATCCAGGGGCGTAGATGACAGGAACGGGGGCGCGGCCACGGACCTCGTCAGCGCTCGCGCGCCGCCGCGGGACGGACGGGGTGTTGATGTGGACACGGGGTGCGGGTATTGTGACCACATGATCGAAGTCGGCATTCGCGAGCTCAAGGCCCACCTCTCGGAGTATCTCGATCGCGCGGCCCGTGGTGAGGTGGTCCGAGTGACGGACCGGGGCAGGCCCAAGGCCGTCCTTGGCCCCGTGCTGGGGCCATCGCGGATGGAGGAGGGGATCCGTGCCGGGTGGATCACGCCGGCTCGGGCGACCTCCCTTCCGGCCGTTGTCCGGGCGCCGTCCAATCGCAGCGTGCTCACGGTGATCGCCGAGGACCGGGACGAGTGACCACCTACGTGGACACGAGCGCGCTCCTGAAGCGGTACGTGGCGGAAGCGGACTCCGCGGTCGCGGACGAGATCCTGGCTGGGGCCGGCACGCTCGTGACCGCCCGGCACACGGTGGTTGAGGTCCGTCGCAACCTTGCGCGGCTGCTCGGTGGCGAGGATCTGGCCCGTGCCCGCGCTACCTTCGTGGCGGATCTCGCCGCGATCTCCATCGTGGAGCTGGACGCGGACACGTGCGCGGCGGCCGCATCCATCGCGGAGGCCTCCGGCGTCCGGACGCTGGACGCCCTGCACCTCGCGGCGGCGCAGCGCGTGGCGGAGTCCGGCATGCGCTTCCTCACTTTCGACGCCCGCCAGGCGCAGGCCGCGCGTGTCCTGGGCCTTGAGGTGGTGCCGGACTGATCGTCCGCAGGCCGCTGGTGATGCCCGGTGCACGCCAGACGGCAAGGGATCAGACGGTGTCCAGCGCCTCGCGCATGAGGGCGAACGCGCGGGCATGGTCGCCGGACGCGGCGAGGAGGTCCGCAAGCTGGCGATTGGCGTCGCGGACCAGGCCGGGGGAGCCCGCGGCACGCGCACGCGCCACCGCCTGCTCCGCGTAGGGGAGCGCATCCGCGGGGGAGCCCATGGCGCCCGCGACCTGCGCCAGCGTCCGCAGCGCGCTCACCGCCGCCTTGTCGTTGTGCGTCTCGTCCGCGAAGGCGAGCGAC
>CAIYZX010000606.1 GCA_903930745.1 uncultured Chloroflexota bacterium
CGAGGCCCTGGGCTCGCTCATCGGCCGCAAGGGCGAGCGCCTCTCGGCGCTGCAGCACCTCGTCAACCTGATGCTCTCCCGCCACACGGGCCAGTGGACCCGCGTGCTCGTGGACGTCGAGGACTACCGCGGGCGCCGCGAACGCCAGCTCGTGGACCTCGCAACACGTGCGGCGGACCGCGTCGCCGAGACCGGCAACATGCTCCAGCTGGAGCCCATGCCGGCCCTCGAGCGACGCTGGATCCACATCGCCCTGCGTGACAACGAGAGCGTCGCCACGCAGTCCATCGGCGAGGAGCCCAACCGCCGCGTGGTGATCCTGCCGCGCGCCAACTAGCGGGCGCTGGGGGGGCCAGCCAGACCCAGCAGCACGTCGAGGCCGCTGACCGCTGAACCGGTCGCGGCCTCGCGTGCGTATACGTGAGCAACATCCGCGCCACGGGGCGCGTCATCTCCGGGGCCAGGGCATGCGGAGGACCCTTTGGGGCCGCCCTGTTACGATCCCCCCGCCTCCGCTTGCACACACCAAGGTCATGACCGCCGAACCCGACGTCACCAAGCCCACCCGCAAGGGCACCTCGCTCGCCACCCGCTTCGCCATCGCGTTCCTCGCGGGCGTCGTCCTCGTGGCAGGTGTCGGTGGTGCAGGCCTGTACGTCTACGGCGAGCAGTTCAACGGCCGGATCCTCCCGGGCGTGTCCGTTGGCGCCACGGACCTCTCCGGTCTCACGCCGGAGCAGGCCACCACCGCCCTGGACAAGGCCTACGGCGAGCTCTCCACCGGGCGCGTCCTCGTGGCGGGCCCGGACGGCGAGCTGACGATCGGCTTCGCCGAGATCGGCCGGCGTGCGGACACCGCCGCCATCGTGGAGGCCGCCCTCGCTGCCGGTCGCGCCGGGGATCCGATCCGGGACCTCGTAGGCATCCCGCAGACGGCGCTCAACGGCGTGACCATCGCCGCAGTCGTCACCTATGAGGCCGCGAAGCTGGCCCAGGCTGTCGCGCAGATCGCCAAGGGCATCGACCGGGATGCGGTGGACGCGACCCTCACCGAGGCGGAGGACGGCAGCTTCGTCACCACCGCCTCCATTGATGGCCGCGTCGTGGACCAGTCCGCCCTCGTCGCCGCAATCGACGCCCAGATCGCGAAGCTGGACGCACCGGCGGAGGTGCGCCTGGACCTCCCGATGACCACGCGGCCCGCCGCGCGCACCACCGCCCAGGTGGAGGCCGCAAAGGCCACCGCCGAGCGGATGGTCGCAGACATCGTCTTCACCCGCGGCACGGACTCCTGGACCATCCCGTCCGACAGCCTCCGGCCGCTCGTCTCGTTCCAGCAGGACACGCTGGGCGCCCTGGTCCCCGTGGTCGACGAGGGGGGCATCGACCCGCTCCTCGTGGGCATCCAGAAGGCCGTCAACCAGGATCCCGCGGAACCCACCTTCCTGCTGCACGGCGCCGGCGTGGTCGTCGGTGATGCCGGGAAGGAGGGCAGGAAGCTGGACATCCCGGCGACCCACCAGCTCGTCGTGGACACGCTCATGGCCCGCCAGTCCGGCGTCCCGGACGGCAGCCTGGAGCCGGTGCTTGCCACCGCGATGCCCACGATCACGCCGGAGCAGGCGGCCGAGTGGGCGCCCAAGATGGTGGAGATCTCCCGCTGGCGCACGTGGTTCCCCATCTGGGTCCGCAACGGCTACGGCGCCAACATCTGGGTCCCGTCCAAGCTGATCAACGGCTACGTGGTGGCCCCGGGCGCCAAGTTCGACTTCTGGAAGGTGGTGGGCCCGGTCACCCTGGAGCGCGGTTTCCGCCCCGGCAACGCGATCATCAACGGCAAGACGGACCCCCTTGGCGCCATGGGCGGCGGCATCTGCACCTGTTCCACCACGCTCTTCAACGCCGCCCTTCGCGCCGGCTTCAAGATGGGTGCCCGTCGCAACCACTACTACTACATCAACCGCTACCCCAAGGGCCTGGACGCCACGGTCTTCATCTCGGGCGGCAGCGTCCAGACGATGAGCTGGACCAACGACACGGACTACCCGGTGCTGGTCCGCGGCATCAACACGCGGAGTGGCAGCACGGGCTACGTGACATTCGCCCTGTACAGCATCCCCACCGGTCGGATCGTGAAGGTTGATGCGCCGATCGTGAAGAACTTCAGGGAGGCCCCGGACACGGTGGAGTACACCAGCACTCTGCCCGCCGGGAAGAAGGTCCGCGTGGAGGTTCCCGAGGACGGGATGGACGTGTGGCGCAAGATCACCGTCTACAACCCGGACGGCACCGTGCTCCGGACGATGACCTACTACAGCCACTACTCCGTGGTCCCGGGCCTGCTCCAGGTTGGCACCGGCGGGGGCGGCACGCCCAGCCCCACGCCCTCGCCCTCGCCCACACCCTCGCCGTGATCGCTCGCGCGGACCGCTCGTGACGCTTGAGCTGTTCGGACGCGGGCTGGCCATCGGGTTTGCGATCGCGTTCGCCCTTGGGCCCATCGGACTGCTCGTGATGCGCCGGACGGTGGACCGGGGCTGGGCCTACGGCCTCGTCTCGGGCGTTGGCGTGGCCGCGGCCGATGCCGCATACGGCGCGATCGCCGCCTTCGGGCTCACCGCCGTCACGCAGATCCTCGTGGGGATCGACCGGCCGCTGGGCATCGTGGGCGGCGCGGTCCTCGTGCTCCTCGCGCTGCGCTCGGTGCGGGACACGCTGCGCTCCGGCGACGGGCCGCGGGCCCGGGCCGAGGCCCCGGGTGCGGCCGATGGTCTCGTGGCCGGAACCACGGGCCGCAGCCGGCTGCGCGGTCTGCTCGGCGCGTGGGCGTCCATGCTGGGCCTGACCCTGACGAACCCGGCGACGATCCTCTCGTTCGCGGCGTTGTTCGCGAGCATCGGGGCTGGGACCGGCGGTCCGGCGGGCGCGGCTGCCGTGGTGGCGGGTGTCTTCCTGGGCTCCGTGGGCTGGTGGATCCTGCTGACCGGGGCGATCGCCCTGCTCCGCGCCCGCCTCACGCCGCGCGTGGTCCGGGGTCTGAACCTCGTGTCCGCGGCGATCATCGGCGCGTTCGGGGTCGTCGCCGTTGGCATCGGCATCGCGGGCTGACCGGGCGTCCCATAGGATTGGCCGCGTGACCACCGGATCCCGCGCCTCCCGCCCCGCCGCCGCCCGCCCGGAGCACCTGCCGGCCGCCGCCGTCTTCGACTGGGACGGCACCATCGTGGACACGATGGCGATGATCTACCGCGCCAACGTGGCGTCCCTCGCGCACTACGGCATCACGATGAGCCGCGCCTGGTTCCGCGAGCGGTACACGCCGGACTGGCGCAAGGGGTACCGCGAGCTGGGCGTTCCCGAGCACCTGTGGGACGAGATGGCCGGCCGCTGGTCCACGGAGATGGCGAGGATGCGCCCGAAGGCGTTCCCCTGGGCGCGCGGCGGCCTCCGCCGGCTCCGCAGCCATGGCGTCCGCGTGGGCCTCGTGACCGCCTCCACCCGCGCCGTGGTGGAGCCCAACCTGGCGCGCCTGAACCTCGAGGGCGTCTTCGAGACCGCCTGGTACTCCGACGACGTGGCGCAGTCCAAGCCGCACCCGGAGGCGCTCTTCCGAGCGCTGGACGAGCTGGGCGTGCGGCCGGAGGACACGATCTACGTGGGCGACACCACGGTGGACCTCGCGATGGCGTCCGCGGCCGGCGCCCGGTTCGCGGCGGTGGGGACCACCACGTCATCGGAGGTGTTCCGCGAGGCCGGAGTCGACCGCGTCTATGGCGGAGTTGGCGAGTGGACCGATACCCTGTTGGGGCTCCAGCGTCCCTGACCCGCGTCCGCACCTGTCCGGGTGCGCCACGTGCCCGTTACCGCGCCACCAGTCCCCGCCCACGCTCCCGAGCCACCCGCAACCCAGGATGACCGCATGACCTCCCTGCTCGCGCGCCTCAACGAGCTCGCCGAACGCGTGCTCCTCCCGCTCACCGTGGGCGGCCTCGCCCTCGGCCTCG
>CAIYZX010000607.1 GCA_903930745.1 uncultured Chloroflexota bacterium
CGGACGCAGGCCGCCCTCTGGGCCATCGAGCACAGGTTCGTCTGACGCCGGCGCCCCCGTCGGCACCGGCAGCACACCAACAGGACAGCCACGAGTCACCAGAGCTCGGGGGACCGCCGATGAGCATCGCCGCCACGCATGACCGTCCCTGGGTCGTCGTTGGCCCAGCGGACGCCCCCGCCATCGTCTTCATCCACGCCACGCGCTACACGCGAGCCCAGTGGTACCCGCAGCTGCGCGCCCTCGCCGGAAGGTTCCGCTGCATTGCGCCGGACCTGCCCGGTCACGGCCTGCGGGCGGACGAGACGTTCACGCCGGACGCCGCCGTGGCGGCGATCCGCCAGGCGCTGCTCGCCGAGTCCGCCACGGGCCGAGCGGTCCTCGTGGGGCTGTCGCTGGGCGGCTACGTGGCGATGGATCTTGCCGATGCCCACCCGGACCTCGTGGACGGACTTGTCCTGGCCGGCTGCTCCGCTGACCCGGTTGGCGGCCATGCCTGGCCGTTCCGGCTCCTCGCGCGCGCCTTCGAGCTGGCGCCCGGCCCCATCTCCACGCCGGTCGGCGCAGCGCTCTTCCACCTGCGCCACGGCCGCAAGCGGGGTGGACCCGTGGTGAAGGCCGGGTTCTGGGATGACGGTGGGGCGGTGGCGCTGCGGGCGCTCGTGGGCCGCCGCTACCTCGCTCGCCTCGCGCGCCTCTGGATCCCGGTGCTGGTGGTCAACGGCCAGTTCGACAGCGTGTTCGGCCCCCAGGGCGACCGGTGGGCGGCAACATGCCGCAAGGGGCGCCACGAGGTGATCAGGGGGGCCATGCACCTCACGAATCTCGATCGGCCGAAGGCGTTCACGGCGCTCGTGGCGGCATTCGCCGACGAGGTGCGCCCCGCCGCCTGACGAGGTTCCCGCCGTCCCCGCCGATGGGGCGACACGGGGGTGGGTCGTATACTTGTCGCAACGTTCCTTCCCACCCACCGAGGTGACATGCGCGTCCGCAAGGCCGTGTTCCCGGCCGCCGGCTGGGGCACCCGCTTCCTTCCCGCCACCAAGGCGCAGCCGAAGGAGATGCTCCCGCTCGTTGACAAGCCGGTCATCCAGTACGCCGTCGAAGAGGCGGTGGCCGCCGGCATCGAGCAGGTCATCATCGTCACGTCCTCCCAGAAGCGGGCGATCGAAGACCACTTCGACCTGAACTACGAGCTGGAGCACCTGCTCGAGGAGAAGGGCGAGATCGAGAAGCTGCGCACCGTCCGCCACATCACGGATCTCGCGCAGATCGCCTACGTCCGCCAGAAGGAGCAGCTGGGCCTCGGCCACGCGGTGCTCATGGCGAAGGACCTCATCGGGCACGAGCCGTTCGCGGTGATCCTCCCGGATGACGTTGTGGTGGCGGACCGCCCCTGCATCGGCCAGCTGATCCACGCGTACCACCAGCACCACGGCTCCGTGGTGGCGGTGATGCCGGTCCCCATGGAGGAGACGCGGCGGTACGGCGTGATCGGCGGCGACCACGTGGACGAGGGACACGATCGCGATCGCACCTACCGGGTCACGTCCCTCGTGGAGAAGCCCAAGGACCCGGCCCAGGCACCGTCCAACCTGGCCGTCATCGGGCGCTACGTGCTCACGCCAAAGATCTTCGACAAGCTGGAGCAGACGCAGCGCGGCTCCGGCGGCGAGATCCAGCTGACGGACGCGATCCACGCCCTGATGGAGGAGCAGAGCGTCTTCGGCTACGCCTTCGAGGGCAAGCGCTATGACTCCGGCACCACGATGGGCTGGCTCCAGGCGTCTGTAGAGCTGGCGCTCGCACGGCCGGAGTTCGGCGCCCCCTTCCGCGAGTACCTCCGCTCGCTGGAGATCTGACCGGCAGGACCGCCGCGCACCGTGCGGTAGGATGCCCGCATCGGCGGCATCCGCAGGGGCGGTGACCGCGCGCTTCGAAGGGAGAACCTGAAACACCGTGACCGAGATCGGGAGTGTCCTCGGCGGCCGCTATCGCCTCGTCGAGCTCCTCGGCCAGGGCGGCATGGCAACCATCTTCCGCGCGCGCGATGCGCAGCTGGACCGTGACGTGGCGATCAAGCAGCTGCGCCCGGAGTTCGGCCGTGACCCTGACTTCCTTGCCCGCTTCCGCGACGAGGCCCGCGCGGCCGCCTCGCTGAACCACCCGAACATCGTCTCGGTCTTCGACTTCGGCGAGGACTCGTCCGGCCCGTACCTCGTGATGGAGCTGGTGGACGGCCAGGACCTGGCGTCCATCCTGAAGGAGAACGGCCCGCTGCCGCCGCGCCAGTCCGCGCGGGTCTCCGCCGAGGTGGCGAAGGCGCTGCAGGCGGCGCACGTGCGCGGCATCGTGCATCGCGACGTGAAGCCGTCCAACATCCTCGTGGGCCGCGACGGCCGCGTGAAGGTGGCGGACTTCGGCATCGCCCGGGCGCTCAACGAGTCCCAGGTGACGCTCCCCGGTGTGACGATGGGCTCCGTCCACTACTTCAGCCCGGAGCAGGCGCGCGGCGAGCAGGCCACGTTCGCATCGGACATCTACGCGCTGGGCATCGTCCTGTACGAGTCCATCACCGGGCAGCGGCCCTTCTCGGGTGACGGCGCCGCCGCCGTGGCCCTGGCCCGCCTCACGTCCACCCCGCCGCGCCCGTCCGCGCTGCGCCCGGGCACGCCCGCCGCGCTGGACGAGATCGTGACGCGCGCGATGGCGCTCGATTCCGGCCTGCGGTATGCGTCCGCCGCGTCCATGGCCTCCGCGCTGGAGGGCTGGCTGACCGATCCGAACGCCGCGCCCGCGCCTGCCGCCGGTGCCGCCGGTGCTGCCGCCGCGACCGGAACCCAGCCGCGCCCCGTGGCCACCGCCGCGGCCCGCCCCAACGCCGTTCCGTACCCGCCGGACGCCTACGCGCGGTCGGCCTCCGGCTCCGCGCCGGTCTCCACCCGGTCCGCGCCCCCGCCGCCCCCGGCGGACGACGTGGAGGAGGGTCCCGCGGGCACCAGCCCCTGGGCGTGGATCGCGGGCCTCCTGGGCGTGGGCATCCTCGTCATCGTGGGCTTCCTGATCTTCGGGGTGCTCACGGGCGGTGGCGATTCGAAGCCGTCCGCCTCGCCGTCCGGGGCCATGGTGGCGGTCCCGTCATTCGTGAACATGACCTACGCCGATGCCGAGGCTGCTGCGGCCGCTCTTGGCCTCACCGTCACGCGCGCCGCCAGCGAGGAGCGGACGGACGTGGCCCCGGACACGGTCCTCTCCCAGGACCCGGCCGAGGGGGCGTCCGTGGCCGAGGGCACGCAGATCAAGCTCACGGTGGCCGTGGGCAAGACGTCCGTGGCCGTGCCGGACCTCCGCAACAAGCTGGAGTCGGAGGCGCTGCAGATCATCGTCACGGAGCAGCTCACCGTGGGCACCCGCACGGAGGCCTTCGATCCGGCGGTGCCGGCGGGCTCCATCGTGAGCCAGTCGCCCATGCCGGGGATCCTGGTGGCCCCGAACACGCCCATCGACTACGTCGTCTCGAAGGGTCCGGAGCCGTCTCCGTCGCCCACACCGTCTCCGTCGCCCACACCATCGCCGTCGCCCACACCATCGCCCACCCCGGCGCCCACGCCCACGCCCACGCCGGCCCCGGCCAATGTTGGCGAGTACCGGTGCGTGACGCTGGAGCAGGCCATCACGCAGATCGATCTTGACGGCTTCGCGTTGGGCAACGTCACGGACATCGACGGGGCGGCTGCGTCCAATCCCTCCTGGACGGTGATCGAGCAGGACCCGGGGCCGGGCATGAAGCGCCCTGCCGGGACGCCGATCGACCTGAAGATCGCGGACCCGGCGCTCGGTCTCGCCTGCCCCTGACCGTCCGGGCCTGATCCTTCGGACATCGCACGCGCCCCTGGCACACCGCCGGGGGCGCTGCTCGTTTCAGACCCCCGCCGTGCGCGCCGTGACTGACAGTCCATGAACCACGGAACGAGGGGGCCGGGACCACCGATGGTTCCGGCAGGTGCGGACTGTCAGTCCTCGATGCCCGGATGATTCGCGCGGTTCGGCGCGCCGTGGGCGCGTGGATCCTGGATTCATGGACTGTGCGTCGTGCCGCGCATCCTGGCGGGAGACCAGGCCGCTGTGGTGCCGCACGTCCCCATGGGTCCGGGGGCGGCCGTCGGGATGCAGCCCTCCGTGGGTGCCGTTCGCCGTGGTGCCGCCGGGGGCAGTGGGCTTGGGTGGGACGGTTGGGTGGCCGGGGTCAGCCTTCGGGCCAGGGCTCCGGATCACCCCAGAGCCACCACGTCCCCGGGATGCCGTTCACGGGGGCCGGCGCCACGGACACGGATGCCTCCGCGGCATCCAGCTCGGCCGACCCGAAGAGCTCGTCAACCGGAACGAACGTTCTGGGTCTCCGGCCGGCGGAGAGGCCACCGGGCGACCCGCCCAGGGCCGTCATGGCCGCGGTTCCCGCCACGGTGCCCGTGGTCAGCCGCCGTCCCGTGGCATCGCCCGGGACCCGGCCGTGACCCACGACCGCCACCACGCGCCGCTCCGACGGGTCCTGCGCCGGCGGCTTGCCGGTCCAGCACGCGCGCATCTCCGTCCCATTGAGCGCAATCTGCCGCTTCGCGTCCAGGCCGCAGAGGCCGAGACCACCCGCGATGCCCCGCCGGAAGTGCCGGCACGTCCCGCAGGACGTGGTGGAGCGGCGGCAGACCCAGCAGCGGGATGACTCCGCCTGGGGCGTGGCGCAATGAGGGCAACGCCAGACCGGCATGGCGGGATCGTAGCTGCGCCCGCGCTCCCTGTCGAGGCGAATCCGCCCGGCGTCGAACGCCTATTCGATGACGGTCAGCACCACCCGGTCCGTGGCCGTCTGGCCATCGGAGGTTGTGACCAGCACGGTGACGAGACCGCTGCCGGGCAAGGCGCCCGCCGGGATCGTCGTGGAGAACGTCGCCTTGCCGTCGCCGTCCGCCGGGATCTCCCCGGAGACCGCGGCCTCCAGACCTGGGACGGAGAGCGTGAACAGCACGAGGGCACCCGGCAGCGGCAACCCGTCCGCCCCGCGGACCGTTGCCGTGAAGGTCACCGCCTTGGGCAGGTTGGGGGCCTTGAAGCGGTAGGCGCTGCCGGACACCGACACCGTGAGCCTCCCGTCGCCCAGGCGCAGGTTGAGCGTCATCTCGTTCTCGTTGCCCGCGGGGTCAGTCGCGGTGACCGTGATGGCATTGACACCCTGGGCGAGCGCGATCGCGGCCTCCCAGAGCCCGTCCGTGTCCGCCGTGGCCGTCGCGACCGCGCCGTTCGCCGCGTTCTGCAGGCGTACAAGGGCGTCCGCCTGGGACTTGCCCTTGACGGTCACGGGGGACTTGGTGGCCTGTGCGCCATCCTTTGGTGAGATCACGGAGATCTTGGGCTTGGAGGTGTCCTGGATCCACGTGGCGACCGAGGACGGCTCCGTCTCCCCGCCCGGGCCCAGGATGGTGGCCGTGAAGTCGTTGCGCCCGTCGGCCAGGGCGATCCCGGGGATGACGACCTTGGAGACGGAGCTCACCGGTGCCTCCCCGGCAACCGTGGGATCCGTGTCCGGCAGCGTGACGTACAGGCGTACCGAGTAGCCCTCCAGTCCCACCAGGGCCGACGGGACGGTGACGGTGACGTCGATGGTGTCCGCGTTCGTGTACGGCTGCTCCGGCTGGGTGATCACCGGAGCATCGCCGACCTGTGGCGCATCGGTGGCCTTCGGACTGCTTGCCGCCGCACCGACGTCGGAGAAGAAGGTGCCGAAGCCCTTGACCACGGACGAGACGAACGGTCCAACGGCGCCGCCGCCAACCCAGAGGATGGTCGCCGAGAGGGCAACGATGGCGATCGCAAGGAACGCCTTCATGGCGACGGGCAGACCGCGCCGGCGCTCCAGCGTGCGGTACTGCTCCATCCGGCGCGGCGAGGGCGCCACGGGACGTGCGCGCCGCGGGACGGGGCGGCCGGAGCTGGGTTGGCGGGGGCGGACCTGCGTGGCCCGATCCCGGCGGCGGGAGTCCATCGGCGGGGATTGTCGCATGAACCGGCACCCGGTCGCCCTCGACCATCCCGCACCGGGCGCGACACGTGACCATGTCTGTTCGCGTCGCGCGGAGGCGGTGGTACGCTGCGTGTGCGTGGCGCCCCCCGCGCTCCGGGGGGCCGTGATTGAGGGTGGAGTGGAGTCCAGGGATCGCAGGCCCATGCGTCCGGCGCCCGGGGATCGCGGGTCGTGGAGTCATGCCCCGGTGCCCCGTGTCCAGGCACGCCCGGAGGTGGATCGACCGGCGGTCCCCGCCGCCGGTGGTGGTCAGGGTGCAGCCCGAGCCATCCCCGCCCGAGCCATCCCCGCCGCGGACCGCCAGCCGCTCCGCCGCCCGCTGCCGGCCGTTCCACCGTCACGCTCCTTCGTTGGGGGGTCCGTGAGTGCCGGGCCGCGGCCGGTCATGCCGCCCTCGCGCGGCGTTGGCCAGCCCAACCTGCGGCGCAACGTCTGCCCGCACTTCTACATGACGGGCA
The DNA here is from genome assembly GCA_903930745.1 of uncultured Chloroflexota bacterium. Classification (GTDB taxonomy): domain Bacteria; phylum Chloroflexota; class Limnocylindria; order Limnocylindrales; family CSP1-4; genus CAIXZV01. The sequence continues at coordinate 6,535 of CAIYZX010000607.1, forward strand.
GCCGCGGGGCCATCCCCATCCAGGCGCCGCATCTGCTCAAGGGCCTGCTGCGCCAGCCCACGAACATCTCCCGCTGCCAGCTGCGCGGCGGCGTCCACCTCGACGAGGGCTACGTCAACGACGTCTGCCTGACGCCCCGCTTCAACCAGTGCGTCTTCTACGAGGACGACCTGACGCGCGAGTGAGCACGCACCAGCCCGCGCCCGCCGGTGAGCGGCGCACGTACGCGGAGGCCCTCGCCGCCATCGAGACCCGGGGCCGCTACGGGATCCGTCTTGGCCTCGGCCGCGTTCGAGCGCTCCTGCGCGAGCTGGGCAACCCGGAGACCGCCGTCCGCGGCGCGCTCGTCGCGGGCACCAACGGCAAGGGGAGCGTGATCGCGCTCGCGGGCTCGGCGCTCCGTGCCGCCGGCTACCGCGTGGGCGAGACGCCCAAGCCGCACCTGGTCACGTACCGGGAACGGATCGTCGTGGACGGCCGGCCCATCGCCGCCGCGGACTTCGCGCGGCTCGTGGACGAGGTCCTGCCCATCGCCGACCGGATCAGCCGGCGCCTGGGGCCACCCACGGAGTTCGAGCTGCTGACGGCGCTGATGTTCCGGCACTTTGCGGAGGCGCGGCTGGACGTGGCGCTCGTGGAGGTGGGCCTGGGCGGGCGCCTGGACGCCACGAACGCCTGGGACGGCGGCGTGGCGGTGCTCACGAACGTGGGCCTGGATCACACGGACCGGCTGGGGACCACGATCGAGGCCATCGCGCGGGAGAAGTCCGCGATCGTGAAGCGTGGCGACGTCGCCGCCACGGGGGCATCCGGCGAGGCGCTGGCGATCCTGCGCCGCCGCTGCGCGCGCATGGGTGTGCCGCTGGCCGTGGCACCGCCCGCGCCGCTGCTCACCTGGAACCGCGATGCCCTCACCGTGGACCTGCCGCGGCTTGGCCCCACCGAGGTGGCCCTGCGGGGCCGGCACCAGGCGGCGAACGCGGCGGTGGCCGATGCGCTGCTGGACTCGCTGGAGGCGGCGGGGATCGCCACGGTGCCCGCGGACGCACGGCGGCGCGGGTACGCGACGGCGCGCTGGGCCGGGCGCCTGGAGCTGGTCACGGTGCCCGCGGGAGAGGGCCACGCGCAGATCGAGCGAGGGACCTCGCCCGAGCGAGGCACGCCCGGCCCCGGGACGCCCGGGACCGCGCCCGGGCGCGAGGTGCTCCTGGACGGGGCGCACAACCCCGATGGCGCGGCCGCCCTCGCGACGGCGTTGGACGACCTGCGGCCGCACCTGGAGGCCGGGCCGCTGACCCTGGTCTGGGCATCCATGGCGGACAAGGACGTCGATGGCACGCTGCACGCTGCTGCTGCTGCCGAAGCCCTCCGGGGCGCCACGCCCGCAGAGGCTCCCGCCATCGTCTGCACCACCATCCCGGACCTGCCCAGGGCGCTCCCTGCTGAAGACCTCGCCGCCCGCTGGCGCGCCGTCCTGCCGCAGGCGCGCGTCGTCACGGCGCAGGACCCCGCCGCGGCCCTGGACGCCGCGCTCCGCGAGTCCCGCGGTCCCGTGGTGGTCGCAGGATCCCTCTACCTCGTGGGCGCGGCACGCGCGCGCCTCGTTGACGACCCGGCGCTCCGGGACCCGGAGGCGTGATGACGGACAGAGACCTCCCCGACGAGCAGGGCGTGGTCCGCGAGCGGCCCGAGCAGGGCGGCGGTGCGGCCACCCCGTCCTTCGCCATTCCGGCGGACGCGGACACGGGCATCCCCGGCCGGCCCCGGCCCGTCGTCATCGGCCCGCAGACCTTCACGTGGGGCGCCCGCACGTGGGTGATGGGCATCCTCAACGTGACGCCGGACTCCTTCTCCGGCGACGGGCTCATGGCCGCCGAGCGTGCCGCGGATCCCGTGGGCCACGCCCTGGCGCAGGCCCGCGCGATGGTCGCGGACGGCGCGGACCTCCTGGACGTGGGCGGCGCCTCATCGCGCCCGGGTCACGCCGGCATCCCGCCC
>CAIYZX010000608.1 GCA_903930745.1 uncultured Chloroflexota bacterium
CCATCCACGCTGCCCGTCTACCGGGCGCTCGCGGAGCGCTCCGTGGAGATCGCCGCCGCGCGGCGCGCCCTGGCACCGGAAGCCGAGGAGCGACTCCGCCGCGCCCTTGCGGGTGACCCGTGAGGGGGTACGATGCGGACATGCAGCACAGCATCGCCGCACGCCTTGCGGCACCCCGTTACGTGCATCCCACGGCTCGTCGCCGGGAGCGCCGTCTCGGGCTGCACGCAGGTCCCGTCTTCGTGCCCGCAGCCGCTGCACAGCCGCTCTCGGGCGACGACGAGGCCGGACCGCTCGTGACCCTGCGCTCGCGCTCGCGCTCGCTCGTCGTCACTGCCACGCGGACCGCTTCGGGGGGCCGTCCGCGCCACGCCGCCACCATGGCGTGGACCAGCTCTGCGCGCGACGGAGGAGTCCGCCGCCCGGCCGCAGCCCCGGCGTGGCGCGCCTGAGACAGGCCACCGCAACGTCTGCGGGTGGCATCGTCATCCGCTTCGCGGGTGACGGTCCCCAATTCGTCGTCGGCAGGCGCCGCCGCGAGCGCGACGGCGTCACGTGGACGCTTCCGAAGGGCACGCCCGACAAGGGCGAGGTCACGGAGGAGACCGCGCTGCGCGAGGTCCGGGAGGAGACGGGCCTCGAGGTTCGGATCGTGCGTCCCTTCGATTCGATCCACTACACGTTCAACCAGGGCCGGACACGGATCAGCAAGACCGTGCACTACTTCCTCATGGTCCCCACCGGCGGGGACCTGGAGCGTCACGATCACGAGTTCGACGAGGTCCGCTGGATCGGGTTCGACGAGGCCGCGAAGCTCCTCACCTTCGAGACGGAGCGGGCGCTGGTCGCCCGGGCCGCCGCGGTCGCGACGGAGGACTCGTTTCCGGGCGCGGCCGGCCTCGAGGGATCGCCACCCGGATGACAGAGACACCCGACGCACAGCCCCTGCCCAGCCCCATCCTCGACCGGCACGAGGCGCTCGGCGCCAGGATCGTGGACTTCGCGGGCTGGCTGATGCCCATCCAGTACGCGGGCATCCTTGACGAGCACCGGGCGGTCCGCACGGCCGCCGGCCTCTTCGACCTCTCCCACATGGGCGAGCTGTTCGTGGAGGGCCCGCAGGCCGGCGCCGCGCTTGCCGCCGCCCTGGTCACGGATCCGCCGGCGCTCGCCGTGGGCCGCGCCCACTACTCCATGATCTGCGCCCCGGACGGTGGGATCATGGACGACCTCATCGTCTACCGCCTCGGCGAGCAGCGCTTCATGGTGGTCGCCAACGCGTCCAACGCGAAGACGGTCTCCGATGCGCTCGCCCAGCGCCTCAACGGCTTCGACGCCGTCCTTGACGACCGCAGCCTCGCCATGGGGCTCGTGGCGGTCCAGGGCCCGAAGGCGCTGGAGATCCTGCAGCCGCACGCATCCGTTGACCTCGCCTCCATCCGCTACTACGGCATCGCCGAGGGCGTGGTCGCGGGCATGTCGGCCCTCATCGCCCGCACCGGGTACACCGGCGAGGACGGCTTCGAGGTCTTCGTTGACGTGGAGCGGACCGGCGAGCTCTGGGACGTGCTGATGGAGGCGGGTCGTCCGCACGGCCAGGTCCCCGTTGGCCTGGGCGCGCGCGACACCCTGCGCCTCGAGGCCGGCATGCCGCTCTACGGCAACGAGCTGGATCGCGAGACCACGCCGTACGAGGCAGGCCTCGGCCGCGTCGTGAAGCTGGGCAAGCCCGGCGACTTCGTGGGTCGTGCGGCGCTCGAGAAGGCCGCCGCCGATGGTCCTGCCAAGCGCCTCGTGGGCCTCGTGGTCACCGGCCGCGGCATCGCCCGGCACGGCTACCCGGTCCTCGACGCCAACGGCCCCACCGGCATGGTCACCTCGGGCACGATGTCGCCCACGCTGGGCAAGGCGATCGCCATGGCGTACGTCGCCCCGGCCCTCGCCCAACCCGGTACGATTGTTGACATTGAGATCCGCGGGGCTCGCATCGCCGCCGAGGTGGTGCCGCTCCCGTTCTATTCCCGGCCTGCCTGACGCGCGCCCTGGAAGCGTCCCCCAGACGGCCACGCCGCTGTATTCACGCGCCCAGCACTGCCCGGGCATGACGGCCCGGTGCAAACACGGAGGAGCTCCATGGTCCCCGGCGACCTTTGCTACACCAAGGATCACGAGTGGGTCCGCATCGACGGCGATGAGGCCGTCGTCGGCATCACCAAGTTCGCGGCAGACCAGCTTGGCGACATCGTCTTCGTCGAGCTCCCGGACGTGGGCCGCAGCCTTGCCCAGCACGGCACCTTCGGCGTCGTGGAGTCCGTGAAGGCGGTCAGCGACCTGTTCGCCCCGCTCTCGGGCGAGGTTGTGGCCACGAACGACGCCCTGGGCGGTGCCCCGGAGCTCGTCAACAACGACCCGTTCGGCGAGGGCTGGATGCTGCGCATCAGGCTTGCCGACGCGGGGCAGGTGGACGGCCTCCTCGACGCCGTGGCGTACGAGCAGCTCGTCGCCGAGGGCTGACAGATGCCGTACGGCCCGCACGCGGCCGGCGACCGGGCGAAGATGCTCGAGACCATCGGCATCGCCTCCGTCGACGCGCTGTTCGAGGACATCCCGGAGGCGCTCCGGGCTGCCCCCCTGGCCATGGACGGCCCTGAGCCGGAGCTCCTGCTCTCGGCCCGGCTGTCCGGCCTCGCCGCCCGGAACCGGGTGGATCTCGTCTCCTTCCTTGGCTGTGGCGCGTACCGCCACTGGTCGCCGCCCGCGGTTGACCAGATGCTCATGCGCGGCGAGTGGTACACGGCCTACACGCCGTACCAGCCCGAGGTCAGCCAGGGCACGCTCCAGAGCATCTACGAGTACCAGTCGCTGCTCTCGGAGCTGACGGGCCTCGACGTGGTCTCGGCGTCCCACTACGACGGTGGCGCCGCCACCGCCGAGGCCGCCCTCATGACCTGCCGCGCCACCCGGCGCGACCGGATCCTCGTCTCGCGCGGCGTGCACCCGCACTACCGCCAGACGCTGGAGACGTACGCCGAGGGCGCGGGTCTCGTGGCGCAGGAGCTGCCACTGGTCGCCGAGGGGCCGCTCGCCGGCACCACGGACCTGGTCGCGCTCGCCGCGATGCTCGCCGATGGCACGCCGGTCGCCGGCGTCGTCGTCGCCAACCCCAACGTCCTGGGCCTCCTCGAGGACATGCCCGAGGTGGGTCGCATCGCGCACGCCGCGGGCGCCCAGTTCGTCAGCGTCATCGAGCCCGTGTCCCTGTCCGTCCTGGCCTCCCCGGCCGAGTACGGCGCGGACATCGCGGCCGGCGAGGGCCAGCCGCTGGGCATCCCGCTCCAGTACGGCGGTCCGTACCTCGGCATCGTCTCGTGCACGGATGCGCTCGTCCGCCAGATCCCCGGCCGTCTCGTGGGCATGACCACGGACATCGAGGGCAGGCGGGCGTTCGTCATGACGATGCGCGCACGCGAGCAGGACATCCGCCGCGAGAAGGCGGCGTCCAACATCTGCACCAACCAGGCGCTCCTCGCGCTTGCGGCGTCCATCTACATCTCGTCCATCGGCCCCCACGGGCTGCGTGACGTGGCGGCGATGGGCGCGGCGCGTGCCGCGGAGCTGGAGTCGGCCCTCGCGGCCGTGGGCGCCCCGCGCCTGCACGCCGGCGCCTACCTGAACGAGTTCGTGGTGCGCGTTCCGGACGCGCGCGCCGTCCACGCCCGCCTGCTTGACCGCGGCGTGCTTGCCGGCATCCCCACGGCGGACCTGCTGCCGGACGATCCCGCACTTGCGGACGGCCTCCTGGTCTGCGCGACGGAGGTCACCACCCCGGACGAGATCTCCCGGTTCGCGTCCGCCCTGGCGGCCGAGCTGGCGGTTGCGGGAGGTGCCCGGTGAGCGTCGTCGGAGAGAGGCTCCAGCCCACGGTCTTCGAGCTGTCGCGGCCCGGCCGCGGCGGTGACAAGATCCCGCATCCGCCCGCGGGCGCCCTGGACCGGATCCCGGCCGCGGCGCGCCGTGCCACCCCGGCAGCGCTGCCGGAGCTGGCGGAGCCGGACGTGGTGCGCCACTACGTCAACCTGTCCCACCTCAACTACGCCGTGGACACCGGGTTCTACCCGCTGGGCTCGTGCACCATGAAGTGGAACCCGAAGCTCAACGAGTGGGCCGCGCGCCTGCCCGGCTTCGCGGGCCTCCATCCCATGGCGCCCGATGCGGCGAGCCAGGGCACGCTGCAGCTCCTCTGGGAGCTGGAGGGCCTGCTGGCGGAGATCAGCGGCATGCAGGCCGTGACGCTCCAGCCGGCGGCCGGTGCCCACGGCGAGCTCACCGGCCTGCTGATGATCCGGGCCTACCACCGGTCCCGGGGCGACCTCGCCCGGACGGACGTCCTGGTGCCGGACTCCAGCCACGGCACCAACCCGGCCACCGCCACGATGGCCGGCTTCAAGACCATCACGATCCCGTCCGCCCCGGACGGCGGCGTGGACGTTGACGCGTTCAGGGCGGCCCTGGGCCCCACGACCGCGGGCATCATGATCACCAACCCGTCCACGCTTGGCCTGTTCGAGCGGCGGATCGGCGAGCTGCTTGACGCAACGCATGCGGCAGGCGCGCTCGCCTACATGGACGGCGCCAACCTCAACGCGATCCTCGGGCGGTTCCGGCCGGGCGCGGCGGGCTTCGACGTCATGCACTTCAACGTGCACAAGACGTTCAGCACCCCGCACGGCGGCGGTGGCCCGGGTGCGGGCCCGGTGGGCGTGGGCGAGAGGCTCGTCCCGTTCCTGCCGTCCCCGCGGGTCGTCAAGGAGGACGACGGCTCCTTCCGCCTCGAGCGGGACGGGGAGCGGTCAGGCTCCATCGGGCGCGTGCGCTCGTTCTTCGGAAGCACCGGCATCCTGGTGCGCGCGTACGCCTACATCCGGGCGCACGGCGGCAGCGGGCTGGCGGAGGTCACCGATGACGCGGTCCTCGCGGCGAACTACCTCAAGGCGCGGCTCTCGGGCACGTATGTCGTCCCCTTCGAGCGCGCGTGCAAGCACGAGTTCGTGGCATCCGCCGCGGACATCAAGGCGCGCACGGGCGTCCGGACCCTGGACATCGCGAAGCGGCTGATCGACCGCGGGTACCACCCGCCCACGATCTACTTCCCGCTCACGGTGGAGGAGGGGATGCTGATCGAGCCCACGGAGACCGAGTCGCTCGAGACGCTGGACGCGTTCGCGGACGTGCTGATCGAGATCGCCCGTGAGGCCGAGACGGATCCCGAGATCATCAAGACCGCCCCGCACACCGCCCCGGTCCGTCGCCTCGACGAGGCGACCGCCGCCCGCCAGCCGAACCTGCGCTGGAGGGGCATGACCGGCGCCCAGACGCCCTGCCCGGACTGACGCCGGATCCCGGGCGGCTCCAGCAGCCCTCGCGACGGCCCGTCGGACGACGTCCGGCGGGCCATTGCACGTTTGCCGGCGCTGCGACGGGCCGATCGGCACCCCAGTGCGTACCACCGTTGGCACCCGTGCAAGGTCCGATGGTCCCAGCACGGATGTGCGCTGCGTTTGACGCTGGCGATCGACGGCTGCCTATAATGCCGCCACGGTCGCGTGGACCGCGGGTCACCGTGTCACCATGCGCTCGCAACGCCCCCGCAACGAGGCGGCAGCAACTGCCGACCAGGGGCGCACAGGAGGAGGAACGTCGATGACGTTGAGAAGGCAGCTGCTCGCGCTGATGGGCGCGGCCGCCATCGTGGTCGCCGCGTGCGGCGGCTCGCAGGCGACCCCCGCGCCGGCCTCGGAGGCTCCGAGCTCGGCGCCCGCGACCGAGGCGCCGAGCGCACCGCCGGCATCCGCAGACCTGAAGCTGGTCATGGACGCGGAGCCGACGTACTTCTCGCTCGCGTACACGGACCTGCCGACGAGCTACATCGTCGGTCAGATCTTCAGCGGCATGTACCGCGTCAACAACAAGCTCGCCGTCATCCCGGACATGGCCGAGGCCCTGCCCGAGGTCTCCGCGGACGGCCTGACCTGGACCGTCAAGCTCAAGACCGGCATCAAGTGGCAGGACGGCTCGGACTTCTCGTCCGCCGACGTCAAGTTCACCTTCGACCTCGCGGCGTCGGCGAACTGCACGTTCATCCCGAGCTACTGCTCTGACATCCAGACGAACGTCGCCTCCGTCGAGGCGCCGGACGCGCAGACCGTCGTCTTCACGCTGAAGGCCCCGTTCGCGCCGTTCCTCGTCACGGACCTGTCCACGGTGATCATGCCGAAGGCCGCCGTCATGAAGTCGTTCGACGCCTTCAAGGCCGGCACCGGCTCCGTTGACGCCGCCGCGGTCAAGGCGCTGTACGACAGCATCACCGCCGCCACCGTCGACGACGCTGCCTGCGGCAGCGATGCCCCGCCGGCCACCTGCGACTACGCCACGTACGTCGCGGACATGGAGACCACGCTCACGGGCGCCGGTGTCCAGCTCGTCGGCACCCTTGACAAGAACCTCTTCAAGCTCGAGGACGGCTCCCCGGACAACTCGTCCTACGGCCTGGCCCTCTACGGCGCCCTGTCGGACCTCAACGCGACGCTTGCCGCCGCCGAGACCGACCAGGTCGCCGCCTCCTTCCGCCTGCTGGACTTCCAGCAGAAGCCGGTTGGCACGGGCGCCTACCAGTTCGCCAAGTACGAGTCCGGCCAGTACGTCCAGCTGACGGCCAACCCGAACTACTACGGCGGCACGGTCAACCCGCCCAACGCCTTCTTCCCGATCATCAAGGACGCCGCCTCCGGCGCCGCCTCCCTCCAGAAGGGCGAGACCAACTGGATCTACTCCGTCGTCTCCGACGCGCTCCCGGCGCTCCAGGCCGACGAGAACGTCCAGCTCGCCAACTACGCGGACTTCGGGTACTACTTCATCGCGTTCAACCTGCGCGAGGGGAAGATCTACAGCGACCAGAACCTCCGCACCGCCTTCACGATGTGCATCGACCACGATCTCACCGTGTCCAAGGCGACCGACGGCCAGGGCGTCCCGGTCTACGCCAACGTCCCGCCGGCCTCCTGGGCGTTCGATCCGAACAGCCCGCAGTACGAGTTCAACGTTGACAAGGCCAAGGGCCTGATCGAGTCCTCCGGCTGGACGCTCGGCGCCGACGGCGTCTACGCCAAGGGTGACCAGCGCCTGTCCACCACGCTCTACGTTCGCCAGGGCCGCCCGCAGCGCATCAGCTTCGCTGAGCTTGCGGCTGACCAGCTCAAGGCGTGCGGCATCGAGATCGTCGTGACCCCGTCCGACTTCTCCACCGTGCTCCTGCCGCTGCTCTCCTACCCGAACAACTTCGAGACCTACCTCGGCGGCTGGTCCACGGCCCTCGACCCGGACGACAGCTCGATCTTCGGCTGCGACCAGGTCGTCTCCAAGGACAACCCGGACGCCAACAACTTCGTCGGCTGGTGCAACCAGGAGGCCAGCGACCTGCTGACCCAGGGCCGCCAGACCACGGACCAGGAGGCCCGCAAGGCGATCTACGCCAAGTTCCAGGCCATGGTCCACAACGATGTGCCGTACTACTTCCTGTGGGCTGACCAGGGCCATGCGGCCCTGTCCAAGGCCGTCACCGCCGGGACGAACAACATCGTCAACGACGGCACGATCGACCTGACGAGCCCCGTGTACTACTGGAACAGCGACACCTGGTCCATCGCGGCCAAGTAAGCGGTTCCGTCGCCACTTCGTGACGACAACGTCCCGGGCGGGCCGGCCGGCCCGCCCGGGACGTGCGCAATCAGCGTCCTGCAGTACCCACCTGACCGTCACACCGCCCGTCGGCGTCGCTGGGACAGGCTACGTGTAGTGAGG
>CAIYZX010000609.1 GCA_903930745.1 uncultured Chloroflexota bacterium
GGGCGAGCTTGGTGCCGCCCGCGAGCACTACCAGAAGGCCCTCGCCCTGGACCCCACGAACCGCATCGCGGAGCGGAACATCGACCGCCTCAAGGTGCTGCTCGTTGAGGCCGGCGAGAAGACCGTCCCCGCCAAGCCCGGCTCCAAGGCCCCGGTCAGCATCTTCGTGGAGGAGACCGGCAAGACCGGCTTCGCCCACCTGACCAACCTCGCCCGCCCGCAGGACCTCGCGCAGGTCAACCCGGGTGACGCGGTGGAGCTGACGCCGGAGGGCAACCGCCTCGTCGCGATCAGCAACGGCGTCCGCATCGGCGTCGTGGAGCCCCGCGTGGCAGCCCGCCTGCTCAAGCTCATGGCGGACGGCAACAAGTACCTCGCCGGCGTCACCGCCATCGGCGACAAGGACGTCCGCCTGATCATCCGCGAGGTCTTCCAGGACCCGCGCAACTACGGCAAGGTGAGCTTCCCCACCGCCGCCAAGTCCTCGGACCTGCGCCCGTACACCAAGGGCACGCTCGTCCGCGAGGACGAGGATCTCGAGGAGGATCTCGAGGACGACATCGAGGACGAGGGGATCGACGACATCGGCCACGTCCTCCCGCCCGAGGAGACAACGGACGAGGCCTTCGTCGAGGAGACGGACGACATCGAGGAGCCCTGATCCGGCTCCGCTCCCACGCACAACCACCGAGGGCCTCGCGGCGACGCGGGGCCCTTTCGATTCCGGGACGGAGGATCGGCGGTCTCTGCGAGAATGGGGTCATGGCGGGTCGAGCGCTCCTCCTTCGGGCCGAACCCGGCTTCTCCCTGCCCGCGTACGAGCGGTTCGAGCCGCCCCCGGCCCCGTCGCTCGTCAGCGCCAGGATCGAGGCCGGCACATCGCCGGGCGAGATCGTCCTGGACCTCTTCGGGCGTGGGGGCTGGATCGCCCGCAGCGCCGTGGACAGGCAGCGCAAGGCGGTGAGCATGGAGTCCACCGCCCTGGACCGGCTCCTCGCGGAGGTCGTCCTGCGGCCCCCGGACCTGCGCCACCTCGATGCCGCCATCTCGGGCCTTGCCGCGTCGGCGCGGCGGGAGTCCAGCCTCAAGGCCTCCATCACGGACCGCTACGCCAGCCGCTGCGCCACCTGCGATCGACCGGTGATCCTGGACGAGCTGACCTGGACGGATGAGCCGGAGTCGCCCGGCGGATCTGACGTGCCGCGTCCCGTCCGCAAGCACTACCGCTGCCCGGTCTGCCGGGACCAGCTGGGCGGTGGCGAGAATCGCACGGCGCCCCTGGACGAGGCGGACCTGGAGCGTGCCCTCTCGCCGGAGGGCATCGAGGTGCGGGATCGGCTGCGGACCCGGTTCCCCGTGCTCGAGGGAGGAGCATCCCTGCCTGACGAGCTCCTCGGACTGCACACCACCCGCCAGCTCGTGGCGCTGGCGGCGATCGTGGAGCACATCGAGGACGACCTGCGCGCCGCGCCCATCACCGCTGCCCTTCGGCTCGCCGTGCTCCATGCCCTGGCCCCGGCCAGCCGCCTGGCGGGCACGGGTGGCCGGATGGCGCCGGTCCGGATCGCCGGCGGCCACGTCCGAATGCCTTCGGGCTCCCAGTGGCGCGAGCGCAACCCGTGGCTCGCCTTCGAGGAGGGCGTCCGCATCATCCGCGGCTTCGTCCAGCGCCTGGAGTCCGGCGTATACGGCCCGGTGCCCGCGCGCCTGGGCGAGGACCTGCGCAGCCTGGAGGAGGGCTCCGCCACCGCGGTCCTCAAGCAGGCGACGTCTGCGGCGCTGGGCGCGCTGGGCATCGAGACCACCCACCTCGCGGGCCTCGGCATCCGGCCACGGGTCCGCCTGGTGATGGGCACGCCGCCCACGCACCCGGCCCCGGACCGCCTCGCCTGGGCGTACCACGGCACCGCCTGGGTCCTGGGCCGCGACGCCGCCGCCACGCTCCCGCTGGAGCCGCTCTTCGGACCTGCGGTCCGCACCGGCTGGGCCTGGCAGGCGGCGGCGATCGCGCGCGCGCTGCGTGCAGCGGAGCCCGTGCTCGCGCGCGATGCCCGCACGGTGCTGCTGCTGGAGGGAGAGGAGCCTGAGGCCCTGGTGGCCGCGGTCCTGGGCGGCATCTCGGCAGGCTACCGTCTCGTGGGCTGCCGCCTCCCGGAGCCGGGCCGCGACGCCGGCGGCGCCGTGGAGCTGGTCCCGCCCGGCTCCGGTGCCATCCCCGGCGGACCGCGAACCCGGGCCAACGTGAGCCTCCCCACGGAGCCCGGCGGCGCCGGCGATCCCAACACCGTCCGCTCGGAGCGGCTCTTCTCGCCCCCGGAGCGGATCGCGCCGGACGCCCCGTTCTCCGCACCGGAAGCGGAGCGTGCCGTGGTGGACGCGGCCACGGACGTCCTGCGGATGCGCGGCGAGCCCGTCCGGTTCAGCGGCCTCCTCGGTGAGATCCTGGTGGGCCTGGAGCGGTCCGGGCACCTGCGCCGCCTCGTCAGGTCTCCGCAGGACGGGGCCGCCGCCCCCGGCCCCGCGCAGGGCACGCTGGACCTCGTGGAGTCCGATCACGTGGACCGCCTCCTCGCGCTCGTCCGTGGGGCCCTCGCGGCGGCGGCCGGCAACCGGCTGGTGCAGCTGGAGGACGACACGTGGTGGCTTGGCCGCCGCGACGACCGCGACGGGGCCGCGGTCCCGCTGGCGGACCGCGTGGAGTGGGCGGTCTTCAGCATCCTCTCCACCGCGGGGCCCCTCGCGGAGGCCGCATTCCTGGATCGCATCACCGGCCTCTTCGCCGGTCCGGACATGCCGGACGAGGCACTGGTGCGCGCCTGTCTCGAGTCCTATCGCAGGCAGGACGCCACGCCGGATCGCCTCGCCACCGGGGACGACCTCGCCCGCAGGAGCGAGGAGCACGGCCGGCTCATCGCGCTGCTCGTGGACCTTGGGCACCGCCTGGGGTTCTCGTGCTGGGTCGGTGGCCGGCAGCAGGCGCGCCGCATCGCGGGAAGGGCGCTCTCGGAGCGCATGACGGACCGGGAGATCGCCGGACCCCCCTCCCTTGGCCGCATCCGGGGCGATGACCTCGAGGACGTGGACGTGGTCTGGTACGTGCGCGGCAGGGCCGCCTTCCTGTGGGAGGTGGAATGGACCGCGATGCTGGGCGAGCCAGTCCTCCGGCGCCACGCGCGGATGCCCCCGGACGAGCGCGCGGTCCGATTCCTCGTGGTCCTGCCGGAGCGCGTGGAGCTGCTGCGGCACAAGCTGGAGCGCTCGCCCGTGTTGCGCGGCGAGCTCCACGCGGGCGACTGGCACATCATGAAGGCCAGCCACCTGCGAGCCTGGGCGGCGCGCGACGAGGTTGCGCTCTCGGACATGGAGGCGATGCTGGGCCTGGACCCGGACATCGAGCGGACCGGGGACCAGCTGGCGCTATTCGGCTGAGCGGGGCCCCTCGCGCCGTCCGCCCGAACGGGGGTACGCTGGCCCCAATCGACGTCCCGCCGGCGGCCCCCGCCGCCCGAATCGGAGTGCCCAGGTGACCACCGCTCCCTCTCGCATCGACGCCATCGCCAACGCCCTGTGGGACCGCATCCTCGCGCTCCAGCCCACGGCGATGACCGTCTACGCCCCCGGCAACACGGAGTTCGAC
>CAIYZX010000610.1 GCA_903930745.1 uncultured Chloroflexota bacterium
CCCTACGCGGTGACCTCGTCCAGGCGGATCGGGCGGTTCTCGCGCCAGCTGCGGGTGCAGGCGACGGCGAGGCGCAGGGTCTCGTACGCGTCGTCCGGGCCCGGGCTCACGGGCCGGCCGGCGCCCAGGTTGTCGAAGAAGACCTCCAGCTCGCGCCGGTAGGCGACCTCGAAGCGGTCCATGAAGTCGCCGTAGAGATCGCTCTCGGTGGCCACATCGCGGTAGTGCGTCGCGGGCGTCTTGCGCTCGCCATCCACCACCACCTTGCCCACGGCACCGGCCACCTCGGCGCGGATGTCGTAGCCCCACTTGCTGTGGCGCGCGGTCTCCACGACACCCAGGGCGCCGTTGCGGAACTTCATCATGATGACGCTGGTGTCCCAGTCGTTCGCCTTGGCGAAGCGGTCGTCGAAGAGGACGGACGCCCAGGCATGGACCTCCTCCACCTCGCCCACGAGGAACCGCGCCACGTCCAGGTCATGGACGGACATGTCCAGGAACGAGCCGCCGCAGGTGAGCAGGAACTCCAGCGGGGGCGGGTTGGTGTCGCGGGACAGCGCGCGGAACTGCTCGATGCGGCCAAGCTCGCCGGAGTCGATGAGCTCCTTGGCGCGGGCGTAGCCCGGGTCGAAGCGGCGCATGAAGCCCACCTGGACCGGGATGCCGGTCTCGCGCCAGAGGTCCACGATCCTTGCCGTGTCCGCCAGCTCCTGGGCGATGGGCTTCTCCGTCCAGACGGCCTTGCCGGCGCGCAGGGCGGCCTCGATGTACGTGGCGTGCGTGGTGGTGGGCGTGTTGATGACCACCGCCTCCACGTCCGGGTCGTTGATCGCGTCCAGCGGGTCCGTGGTGGCGCGGCGGGCGTTCGCGAGCGCGCGCCCGGCCTCTGCGGCGGCCTCCACCGGGTCCGCGACCACGATGACGTTGGCGTTGGGGATGTTCCCCAGGTTGCGGACGTGGACGCGGCCCATCCGGCCGGCGCCCAGGACGGCGACGCCGATCCTGTTCGGGTCGCGAAGCGTGAAGCCCATCAGCTCTCCCTTGTCTCGGTTGACTGCTCGTTGGGGTACCAGATCTCGCGCACGCGCCGGGCGATCCGCTCGGGCGTGAGCCCGTGCTTCTCCAGCAGGTACGCATGGGGCGCACTCTCGATCCACGTGTCCTGCACGCCGATGCGGATGACCGGCCGCGGCTCCGCCGCCGTCACGATCTCCGCCACGAGGCTGCCGAGGCCGCCCCGCACGTTGTGCTCTTCCGTGGTCACGATGAACGGGTAGTTCGCGCAGATGGCGGCGATGGCCGCCTCGTCCGCGGGCTTGATGGTGGGAACGTGCAGGACGCCCGCCCAGAGGCCCATGTCGCCCAGGAGCTGGGCTGCTTCGAGCGTCCGCGCGGTCTGCTGGCCGGTGGAGACCAGGAGGACCTGGACGCCCTCGCGGAGGAGGACCACGCGACCGGGCTCGAAGACGTACGTCTCGTCGAAGACGTCCGCGGCAGCCTCGCGGTCCACGCGCAGGTAGACAGGACCCTGACATTCGCTGGCCCAGCGGATCATGGAGCGGAGCTCCGCGTTGTCCGCGGGGGCGAGCAGGGTCATGCCGGGCATGGCGCGGATGGTGGCGATGTCCGCGATGTCCACGTGGGTCTTGCCACCGTAGCCCGCCTTGATGCCGGTGTAGCCCGCGGCGATCTTCACGTTGGCGTGGGTCTGGGCCACGGACATCCGGACCTGGTCCACGGCACGCGTGGAGAAGAAGATGCCGAAGCTGCTGAGCCAGGGCACGAAGCCCTCGAACGCGAGGCCGGCGGCCACGCCCACCATGTTCTGCTCGGCGATGCCCATCTGGAGGAAGCGGTCCGGGTGGGCCGCCTCGAACTTCGCC
>CAIYZX010000611.1 GCA_903930745.1 uncultured Chloroflexota bacterium
CGACGCCAGGCTCCACGCCAGGAGCCACGCCACGAAGAGGACGCTCCAGTGGACCCCGATGGGGATCCCGTACACCTTGCCAAGTCTGATGCTGTCGTTCATCACCAGGTCACCTTGCTAGCGTGGCAGCGTGCTACCACGTGAGATCAGCGGATAGGGAGAGGCCGGCAGGCCGGTCAGTCGCCGAAGCCCTCGAGCAGCTCGCCCAGGAGCGAGCGCTTCTTGTAGGGCTTGCCGCCGCCGTACCGGGCATCGGCATAGCGGGGATCCGGATAGCGCGCCCCCTCGTACCGGGCCCGGTCATAGGGGCGCCGCCGGTCGTCATCGTCGTCGTGGTCGCCCCACTCCGGACGGAAGCTGGCGGGAGATCGGCGGCCTGCGGCAACGGACGTCCCGGGCGCCCGGGTCTCGGCCGGCCCAAGCCAGGCCCCGCCTTCGGCGTCCACCAGCCGCTCCAGCTCACCGCGGTCCAGGAAGATCCCGCGGCACTCGCGGCACTGGTCAACGGTGATCCCGGAGCGCTCGTACGTCGCCATCTCGCCCGCGCACTTGGGGCAGCGGAACGGGGTGTGGGCAGCGGGGGAGGAGAAGGATGCGGAGGACATGTCGAACAGACTCCTTTCGATCGAAGGGGTTCGGAGGGGTGAGGCGAAGAGGTCAGGCGGAGGGTTCGGGCTCGGCCGGGGCGCCCGGGGTGGCCGGGGCAGCGGCACCCGTACCCACCGAGGTGGACCGGCCGCGCGTGGCCCAGAGCGAGGCGCCGATGGCAACCGCGAGGATCGCCACGATCACGCCCAGCGCCACGGGCACCGGCACCTTGACGATGTCCGCCACGAGGATCTTGAGACCCGCGAAGACCAGCAGCGCCGCCAGGCCCTGCTTCAGGTACACGAAGCGGTCCACGAGACCCGCGAGGAGGAAGTACAGCGACCGGAGGCCCAGCAGGGCGAACAGGTTGGACGAGAGCACGATGAACGGGTCCGTGGTGATCGCGAAGATCGCCGGGATGGAGTCGATCGCGAACATCACGTCCGTCGTCTCCACCACCACCAGCACCGCGAGCAGCGGCGTGGCGGCGAGCTTGCCCGCGTGCCGGACCAGGAACTTCTGGCCGTGGTATTCGGGCGTCACCGGCACCAGGCGGCGGAAGACCCGCAGGATCACGTTCTTCTCGGCGTCAACGGCATGCCCGGACGAGCGCCACATCTTCACGCCCGTGACGAGCAGCAGCAGGCCGAACCCGTAGATCAGGAAGTGGAACGCCTCCAGCAGCGAGGCGCCGGCGAGGATGAACACGCCGCGGAAGACGATCGCGCCAACCACGCCCCAGAACAGGACGCGGTGCTGGTAGCGGGCGGGGACCGCGAAGTACGAGAAGAGCATCGCGAACAGGAAGACGTTGTCCATCGAGAGGGACTTCTCGATCAGGTAGCCCGCCAGGTACTCGCCGCCGGCGGCCGCGCCGCGGAGCCAGAAGACCACGGCGCCGAAGCCGAGACCCAGCGCGATCCAGACCACGGACCACGTGGCGGCCTCGCGCATCGACACCTCATGGGCGTCGCGATGGAACACGAACAGGTCAAGCGCCAGCATGCCGATGACGAGCACGCCAAGCGAAACCCAGAGGACGAGATCGAGATCAGGGGACAAGGGGCGCGGACCTCCAAGGCTGCAGAAGACAGCCCGTTGGTCTTCCCCAGCCGCCCCGCGGAGCCTGTCAGGCCCGGTTGGTGCGGCCGGCGGCGGCGGATCGCGCGACTCGCGGATCGTGATGACGCCGACGCCCTGGTGGGGGTACTCCCCTTCGGATGTCGAAATCCTACCGACTTGGTCGGATATGCGTCAACAGGGGGAAATCACCCCACCCACCGCCCGGCGGCAGCCGGCGCAGCGGACAGGGCGTCTAGCGGCGGTCCACCGGCACCAGCCCGGCCACGCGCGCGGCGAGCCCCCGGTGCCCGGCGTCCCGCAACACCGCCACCGCGCACACCAGGCCGTACGCCAGCCCGGCCAGGCCCCACGGCATCGGCAGCGCCGAGAGCACGAGATACCCGCCGATCCCGAAGCCGAACCGCACCAGCAGCGCGCCCAGGGACGGCTTCGAGCCCGGCGCCGAGGCAGGCTCGCTCGCCAGGAGCACCGCGTGCTCGCCGATCGTTGCGCTTGTCCGCAACAACACCGCCAGGTGGACCAGCAGTGCCACCGCCGTGCCCACGCCCAGGTTCGCCACGTCATCCACCGTGCCCAGCGGCATGCCCAGCACGTCCACCAACAGCATCGTGGCCATCGCGGGCGACACGAACGCCAGGAGCTCCGCCACCAGCCAGTCCGCGCCCATCCCCGTGAGCCGCCGGCCGGCGGTCAGGTGCGCCAGGGCCGTGGGACGCGTGTCGATCGCCCGCCCGCGCGTCAGCGCCCAGACGGACGTCCAGCCCAGCACCGAGCCCAGCGTGTTCGTCATCAGGTCGTCCACGTCGAAGACGCGATACGAGCACGCGTACAGCCCCCAGGTCCCCGTGAGCTGCGTGGTCTCCACGAAGAGCGACATCCCGAAGCCGCCGAGGAGCGCCCAGCGCAGCCGAAGGCCGAAGATGCCGCGCAGCAGCACCCCGAACGGAGCGAACAGCAGGATGTTGAGCAGCGTGTGGTGGACTTCGAGGTTCGCGAGGATCGGCGTCCCGGCGGCGTGGCGGCGGAGGATCTCCGAGACGAACTCGAAGGGGACCAGCTGCGCCGACGTGCAGCGGATGGCGTCCGGCGCGGGGAGCGGCAGCAGCACGTACGCCCACAGGCCCAGCACCCAGAGCAGCGAGGCGGCCCAGCCCGCGGTCCGCAGCGGCGTCATCGCCCCGTTGCGCCGGTAGCTGGCGGCCACCAGGGGCACGAACAGGAGGACCGCCAGCACGGCCCCCACGATGAGGGCGAGGATGGCGGGGGCGAGGCGGGCGCTCACGTGACGGGGGCTCCTGGGGCGGCGGGGGCTGGGGCGGCGGGTTGCGGCCCGTTGCGGCGAGCCGCGCGCATCCTACGGCCTCCGGGCCATCATTCGATCCGCGGGCGCGTATGGGGTACAATCCCGCAGCCCTTCAACGGGCACCCTCGGTCGGGGCGTGGCGCAGCTTGGTAGCGCGCATCGTTCGGGACGATGAGGTCGGAGGTTCAAATCCTCTCGCCCCGACCATTCCGCAGACACACTGAAGCCGGGCTCCGCTCACAACCTCGAAGTACGCCAACAACGAGGATCTGATCCAATCCGTCGCCAACCGAGCAGATGCTCGCTTCACGGGAAGCGGGTCTGCCGTGGGGAGTCAGAAGCACGCCTACGCGGATCACCTCCTGGACAGGTATCAGAAGATCTACGGCAGCCGAGGGCTACTCACGGAGTCGAGCTGGGAACTTCAACATGGAGTCCCCAAAAGGGTCCCCTACGGTACGAAGGGTTCCACCCGGGTCGATGTACTGGACACGGCGACTCGCCGCGCCTATGACTACAAGTTCGGTGGCGCGAGGATGTCCAGTTCGCAACGCAAGAAGATCGTCACAACGACCCCGGCGACCAGGGTCTTCACGGTGCGCCCGACATCCGCGGCCCGCCGGCCAGGCATTCGGGAGGTGTTCTGATCCGCGAGTTCAAGGGGGATGAGAAGATGCGCATCGCAGCTGACTGGGCTGCGGCATTTCCGTCGCTCGGGGTCGGCCCGGCGGCGGCCGGCAGCCCGATGCTCCTGCGTCGTGCGGGTCCCGTCCTCGTCGGCATTTGCCTCGAGCGAAGATCGGACCCCAGGAGCTACCGCCCGACGGCGTTCGTCCACTTCCTGGGGACAGCGCAGCGGTCCATCGGGCTCACAGGCGCCACTGTGCCGCAGCAGCCGAACGGCGCCGAGATGACCGTGCGGGTCGGCCTGCACGAACGCGAGTTCGGTGACGCGGTGGCCCGCCTCCGTGCGGCGTTCCCGCTCAGTCTTGACGGAGACCTGACGGTCACGGCGGTCGTGCAGGCTTGCCTGGCCCTGGCACAGCGTGAAGCGATGCTCTGGGAGCCTCGGATGGCCATCGGCCTCCTGGAGCTCGTCGTGTTGGTTCCGGCAATGGTCGGGAACGGTGACCTCGCACAGGTCGGCCTCGTGGAGGCGAACCGCGCGATCCGAGCGTGGGGCCCTGACGCCACCGCCGACCTTGGGCCCGCCATGCGGGAGCTGGAGGCCCGCGCCAGGGACCCTGAGGCGCTTCGTCAGGTCGTCGAGGCCGAGGTGCGGCGGCATCGGCTCTCGAAGGTACCCACAGCAGACCTGCAGACCGGCTGACCGACCAGGTGGGTCCTGCTCCTTCCATGCGGGCGAGGGGGTGACAGTGCACCCAGCGGCGTTACTTCTCGTTCGTGATCAGAGAGGTGGGCGTGACGCTGTCTGACAAGGACCGGGTCATCGCCGAGATCGCGGACGACAGCGGTGAGCTGCCGTTCGGCGTGCGTTGGGGCATTCAGCGTGCCACCGCCGCTCACCTCTGGCCGCGCCTGGAGCTGGCATCCGCTCGACGCGTGGCACACCTCGCCCCGCTCCGGCACTTGGTCGATCTGGTTCTGGCAACCGCCGAGCAACGCCTCGACGACGACTCGCTCCACGGTGTTGTGGACCTGCACTCCGTTCGCCTCTACGACGAGGCTGTGGCCGCGCTTGCCACCGAGGCCGGGAGCGACCGCAGGCCGTACTACGCAGCGTTCGCTGTCGTCACGGCGGCACAGGCGGCCAACCGCGACCCGCTCCTCGCGCTGGGCGTGCCCGAGGGCCTGGCCGATCCGGACAGCTGGAGCGCCGCATACCACGCTTGCCTGGCGTGGAGTGGCTCAGCACCGTGGGAGCGTGTGGAGGCAAGCGTCGGACCGCGCCGAGCATGGTGGACCTGGTGGGCGGAGACCGCCGCGCGTGGGGGCGGTCTACCCGACACCGAACCGCTCAGCAAGCCGGAACCGATTGTCGAGGCGATCTCATCCGCAGCTTCGACGACCCAGGTGCCGCCCGAGCAGGTGCTCGAGAGGGCGATGGAGATCGGCTTCACGTTCCCGAGCGGCGGAGCCTACGACGTTGGGCAGCCAGGGCGTCTGTTCGCCAGCCACAGCGAGTGCCAGCTTGCCTGCCTCAAGCCGGGCGAGTCGTTCGCCGTCTCTCGTCCCCCCTGCCCATCGTGCCGAGCGTTCCTTCAGGCCCTGGCTGACGCTCTCGGCGCGTCATTCGACGTCCGCGATCCCTCCGGTCGGACGTCCTTCCGTCCGCGGGGAGGGCCGCGCGGCATCCTGGGCCGCTTCCGTCTGTAGGTTGACAGGCCATCGTCGAGCGACTCCGGTCGCTCGGGGCCTCGGACGAGCGTTCGGCGGAGGCGGTGTCAGCCCTCCTCGGAGAGCTCGATGCCGGGGAGTGACAACGGCAGGCCTCCGCCGACGGCGAGGGCGGCACGGACGAGCGTGAGCGCTCCCGCGCGGTCGACCTCGACGAGGTAGTGGCGGCTGCGGCAGTGCACCACCAGTCGGCGCCCACCGGCGGGCGCCGAGTGCACCTCGATCGTCGCCCAGTCCTCGATCGTCGTCGCCCCACCGTCGACGCCGGCGTCGGGACGGTCGGCGAGCGCGAGCAGGGCGGCCAGGCGTCGAGCATTCTCCTGGCGCAGCCGCTCCAGCCGGCGCGGCTTCCCCTTCACGATCAGCGTGGCGAGATGCGTCTCGGGGTCGATCTCGAGCGACGCGGGCGTCGGCGGCCCGTCGTACTCCAGGAAGGGCGGGAGGTAGGTGGTGCGCACGTCCGGCCCGTGCGAATCGATGCGGACCGTGTGCACGGCGGCGTCGGCCCGCAAGAGCCAGACCGGGCCGTCCGTGCGGCCCACGGCGGTCACCTCGAAGGCTCGGGTGGCATCGGGTCCCGCTTCGACCCGGTACCAGGCGGTCGCGGCGCCATGGGGATGGGCCTCGGCCGCGTCACCGATGATCGAGAGTGCGACCGCGACCTCGTCGCTGATCCCGACGGCCCACGTCACGCCACCCCTGCCGAGGAGCACGACCGGGGCGAGACCTACGTCCATGAGGCCGGGAAACCGTGGCGGCTTGCGCTCACGCGTGTCGTCCCTCCGCGGCGCGCCCATCACCCACACGCAGGGCTCGCCGACCGGGTCGATCACCTGGGAGCTCGGGATGACGGGGCCCTCGGTGAGCCGGTTGATCAGCAGTTCCATGGCTCCGGCCTGACGATCATCGGTACCTGCTCCTCCCAATCGAGCGACAAGTCCGGCGGCGCGAGGGCGTCCAGTCAGCAACGCGCAACGATCGTAACAACAACCCGGCGTGAAGTTGCCCCGGTTCCATGGACGGTGAACTCGTTGCATGATCCTGCGACGAGGTTGGCGGAACGGTGTCTCCACTCGGTCGGGACGCTACTGAAGGGGACCCGCCAGTGGCCCCTGAGGGTCCTCTCGTTAGCGGACCCGGAGCGGCAACGCCCACGAGGCCGGGACGTTAAGGTCGGTGCCGGAGGGTTGAGACCTCTCGCCCCGACCATTCCGATGACTCTGAAGCCGGACCCTCATGGTCCGGCTTTCTCGTTCTCCTGCCGGTCGTGTTCGGCTACGCTTGCGGCGAGGAGCAGCCCATGACCCCGTTCATCGAGACATATCGTGACGCGCTCGCGGACCTGTGCCGGCGGCACCATGTCCGCAGCCTGTTCGTGTTCGGGTCAGCGGCCCGCGAGGACTTCCGCGCTGAGCACAGCGACGTGGACCTGCTCGTGGAGTTCGAGCCACTCCCGGAGGGCGCCTACGCCAACGCCTACTTCGGCCTCCGCGAGGCGCTGGAGACGCTGCTCGGCCGCGAGGTGGACCTGGTCGTGGAGTCGGCCCTCCAGAACCCGTATGTCAGGGCGGACGTCGAGCGGACGAGGGACCTGCTCTATGCCGCGTGAGCCCCGGGCCTACCTGCACGACATCGCGCACGCCGCCGCGCTGATCTCCGAGTTCATCGCGGGCCTGGACTACGACGCATACCAGGATCGCCCCATGGTCCGGGCGGCGGTTGAGCGCCAGTTCGAGATCATCGGCGAGGCGCTTCGCCAGCTGGCAGCGACCGATCCGTCGATGGCCGAGCAGGTCACCAACCACCGCCGCGTGATCGCCTTCCGCAACATCCTGGCTCACGGCTACGCCGGCGTTGACGACCGGCTCGTCTGGGACATGGCGGCCACGCACCTCGGCGACCTCCGCCGCGACGTGGACCGACTGCTCGGAGCCGGCTGAGCGGGCGGCTCGCGCGACGCGGTGCGTTCGGGCGGCGAACCTCCCGCCCCGACCATGCCGATGACAGCCAGGCCGGACCCCGTGGGTCTGGCTTCTGTGTGCGTTCCTCGGGCCGGCGACGCGGGTGGTCAAGTCCCAGCGAGTGGTGTAACAGCGCATCGTCCTCGCGCCTGCTGTGTCAGTTCGCGAGCAGGAGCGGCTGGCTCACCTCCCCGGTGGCGACCGCGTCGATCGCGGCCATGGTCTCGGGCCGGAAGTAGCACCGGCCGTCCTGCCACTCGTCGTCCTGCTCGGCGAGGACCATGCCGACCAGGCGGATCACGC
>CAIYZX010000612.1 GCA_903930745.1 uncultured Chloroflexota bacterium
CCTCGTCACCGGGCACGCATCCATGAACCGCGTCCTGGTCGCGGTGGCGCTGGGGTTGCCCGTGCGGAGGTACCGCGACGCGCTGTCCATGGACAACTGCTCGCTCACCGTCCTCCGCTGGGCGGCGGGCGCGGCCCCGGACCAGGCGCGCCTCCTGGTCTACAACGACACCACGCATCTGCGCGGCCTCCCGGGCTACGCCACCGCGTAAGGCGGCGCGCCGGCGAGGTGCCGTCGGACGCGAAGGTTAGGCGGCCTTCTTCTTCGGCAGGCCCGGCATCCCGAAGCGCCACCAGAGAAGGCCAACGAAGAGCAGCACCACGGCCGCGGCGATCGCCATGTCGAAGGGCTTCAGCATGTCCCGGATCGTGACCCAGTTGTCGCCCAGGGCGAGGCCGGCCCACGCGAGGGCGATGCTCCAGGGCAGCGCGCCCGCGGTGGAGTAGGCGATGAACTTGCCCAGCGGCATCCGCGTGACCCCTGCCGGGAAGGAGATGAACGTCCGGACGATGGGCAGCAGGCGCCCGAAGAAGACGGTCGCGGAGCCGTACTTCGCGAAGAAGTGGTCCGCGGCCTCGATCTCGTGATCGCGGATCAGCAGGTAGCGGCCGTAGCGCTCCAGGAAGGGCCGGCCGCCGTACGCGCCGATGAAGTACGCCACCAGCGAGCCCAGGGTGTTGCCCACCGTGGCGATGATGGCGACCACCCAGAAGTTCCACGGGGCACCGGTGAGCGGCTCCAGCTTGGCGGCGTCCGACACCATGTAGCCCGCCATCGGCAGGATCAGCTCTGACGGGAGCGGGATCATGGCGCTCTCGATGGCCATGGCGAGCATCACGCCGATGTAGCCCACCGCCCCGTAGAGGGCCGTGAGGAAGGGGAGGGCGATCTCGTCGATGAAGGCGATCACGTGGGGCGGGCTCCTTGCGGGGTCCTGGTGAGGGTCAGCCGTGGATTGCGGCGGCGGTTCCGGCCGCACAGTGCGCGCCCCGGACACGCGGCCGAGCATAGCCGACTATCCTCGGCACGGTGACCAGCACGCATCGCCTCCCCGAACGCTCCCCCCGCCGCGGACCCGCGGATGCCGTCGTCCTGACCGGCGCGGACCTCTCCGTCGCGGACGTGGAGGCCGTGGCCCGCCACGGCGTCGCCGTGACCCTGGACGGGACCGCCCGCGCCCGCATGGCCGAGGCGCGGGCCGTCATCGAGACCCTCGTGGCCCGCAACGAGGTGGTCTACGGCGTCACCACGGGCTTCGGCGACCTCGCCACCACGTTCATCCCGCCCAAGGACGCGGCGCAGCTCCAGGAGAACCTCATCGCGTCGCACGCGGCGGGCGTTGGCCCGGCGTTCCCGCGCGAGGTGGTCCGCGCGATGCTCCTGCTGCGCGCCAACACGCTGGCCCTGGGCCACAGCGGCTGTCGCCCGGTCCTCGTGGACCGCATCTGCGAGATGCTGGCGCTGGGCATCCACCCCGTGGTGCCGGAGCAGGGAAGCGTGGGCGCGTCCGGCGACCTTGCCCCGCTGGCGCACCTCGCCCTCGCGCTCGTGGGCCGCGGCGAGGTGGAGATGGGCGGACAGGTGATGCCGGCGCTCCTTGCACTGCGGGAGCGCAACCTGGAACCGCTCGTCCTGGAGCCCAAGGAGGGCCTGGCCCTCCTCAACGGCACCCAGCTGATGTCGTCACTCGGCGCGCTGCTCCTCGCGGACGCGGATCGCCTGGTGAAGACCGCCAGCGTCGCCGCCGCGATGACCGTGGAGGCGATGCTGGGCACGGAGGTGGCGTACGCCGCCCCGTACCAGCTGGCGCGCCCGCACCCGGGCCAGGTGGCCGTGGCCGCCCAGATGCGCCACCTGCTGCGGGACTCCGGGCTGCAGCACGCGCACCACGGATCCGCGCACAAGGTGCAGGACCCGTACTCGCTCCGCTGCGTGCCGCAGGTGCACGGCGCCGTCCGTGATGCGCTGGACCACCTGCGGCGGGTCCTGGACGTGGAGCTCAACTCGGCCACGGACAACCCGCTCGTCTTCCCCGATGGCGCCGGCGTCCCCGCGGAGGCACTCGCCACGGGCGGCGGTCTCGTGATCAGCGGCGGCAACTTCCACGGCGAGCCCATCGCCCTCGCGCTGGACTTCGCGAAGCTGGCCCTGTCGGAGCTGGGCGCCATCAGCGAGCGGCGCACCGCGCTCATGGTGGACCCGCGCCTCAACGGCGGCCTGCCGGCCTTCCTCACGCCGGACCCGGGCCGGAACAGCGGCCTGATGATCGTCCAGTACACGGCCGCCGCCCTCGCGTCGGAGAACAAGGTCCTCGCCCACCCCTCGTCCGCGGACTCCATCCCCACGTCCGCGAACCAGGAGGACCACGTGTCCATGGGCGCCTCGTCCGCCCGGCACGCGCGCTCCGTCCTGGGCCACGTCCAGCAGATCATCGCCATCGAGCTCCTCGCCGCCGCCCAGGCCCTGGACCTGCGCCTGGCCCGCATGGCGCCCGATACCGAGACGGGCGAGGCCCCAGCGCCCGGCGCGGGTGTTGCGGAGGCCCACCGCCGCCTCCGCGCGCACGTCACGGAGCTGGTGGAGGACCGCGAGCCCGGGCCGGACATGGCCGCCGTGCTGGCGCTGGTGAAGGACGGCGTCTTCGCGGACCTCGCCGGGTAGGCACCGGCAGCACCCGGCGCACGCCCTCGGTGCGTGCTCCCGGCCGCGCAGGATCTGCACCCCGCCTACACTGCCCGCCATGGCCATCCGCATCGTGGACATCACGGACGACGACACCTTCGGGCTCGTGCCGCCCTGCGCCAACGCGGGCTTCGACCATCGCACCTGCGACTACTGGGAGAACGCGGACCGCGGCAGCAAGGCCGCCCGCGCCGCGTGGCTGACCGCCTCGGCCGGCTCCGCTCCCGCTGCCCAGCGCCCGTCCCGTCCCGCCAACCCGTTCGGCGACGACGACGCGGACGACGAGGATTTCAACCCCTTCGCGCCCAGGCGCGCCGCCCCGGCGTTCAACCCGTTCGCCGCGGATGACGACGCGCCCGCGTTCAACCCCTTCGCCCCCGCGCCGAAGGCGAGGCCCGTGGTGGGCCAGGACGGCCTCCCGAAGCTGCGCCTCCTCGCCCGCGGCACCGCCGTCTTCGGCTCCTACGCCAAGGTCCTCCTCGTGGACGAGGAGCCGGTGGCCTACTGCCAGTTCGGCCCGCTCTCCGCCTACCCCCGCGCCCAGCGGACCCGCGAGCTCTACCCGAAGCTCCCGGACGCCCCGCTCCCGGCCGTCATCACCTGCCTCGCCACCACGGCCGCCGCCCGCAGCCAGGGCCACGCCCGCCACCTCGTGGAGGTGGTCTGCGCGGATCTCGCCGCCCGCGGGTTCGCCGCCGTGGAGACCTACCCGGAGGCCACCGCGGCCCCGGACCAGACCCCGTCTCCCCATCCCGCCTTCTGGAGCGCCCTCGGCTTCACCATCGCCGCCGCGGACGAGCGCTTCCCGGTCCTTCGCAAGGAGCTCGCGTGACCATCCCCAAGACCCAGATCACGGGCGTGCTCCTCGCCGCCACGCTCCTCGGGCTGGCCGCCTGCGGCAGCGACGCCACCCCGCCGGCTTCGGGCACCGTTGCCCCGGACGCCACCACGTCCGCCACCGCCGCCCCCGCCACACAGGAGCCCGCCGCCTCCGTCCCCGGCGTTGGCCTCAAGGCCACGGAGGACCCCGCGCTCCTGGGCATCCTCCCCGAGACGGTGGACGGGGTCGCCGTGGAACAGGAGTCGCAGGCCTTCGCCGATGCCACCGCGGACGGCGACTTCAACAAGCACATCGAGCGGGCCGTCTTCGGCATCGCCGTGAAGGGCAGCGATCTCGTGGCCGCCGTCGTGGCAAAGCCATACTCGGGCACCTACTCGGACGCCTTCTTCAAGGACTGGCG
>CAIYZX010000613.1 GCA_903930745.1 uncultured Chloroflexota bacterium
ACACGCTCTCCGGCATCGCCCGCAAGTTCGGCGTTGGCATGATGACCCTCTGGTGGGCCAACAAGCTGGAGAGCAAGGACTCGCTCCACGTGGGCCAGGTCCTGCGCATCCCGCCGGTCAACGGTCTCGTGGTCACCGTCAGGGACGGCGACACGCTGGAGGCGCTGGCGGACAAGTACGGCTCCACCGTTGATCGCATCATGACGATCAACCAGCTCGAGGACACCACGCTCGTCTTGGGCCAGGTGCTCATCCTGCCGGGCGCCAAGGGCGCGCCGATGCCCACGCCCAAGCCCACCCCGAAGCCCAAGTACACGCACTCCGGCGGCGGCTCGTCGTCCGGCAGCCACTACGGCGGCAGCGGCCCCACGAACTACGGCGGCGGCTCGTTCCACTGGCCGGTCATCGGCGGCGGCAACTACGTCAGCCAGTACTTCCACTACGGCCACGGCGCCATCGACATCGCGGCGGACTACGGGTCCGCGGTGGTTGCGGCGGCCGGCGGCCGGGTCACCTTCGCCGGCTGGAAGTCCAACGGCGGTGGCTGGCAGGTCTGGATCTCGCACGGCGACGGCATCTACACCACGTACAACCACATGTCCGCGCTCACCGTGGGCACCGGCCAGTACGTCCGCCGTGGCCAGCAGGTTGGCCGGATCGGTGCCACCGGGTGGGCGACGGGCCCGCACCTGCACTTCGAGGTCTGGCGCGGTGGCGAGCCCTGGGCGGGCGGCTACCAGACCAACCCGATGCGCTGGTTCTAGGCGCCGGACCCACCTCGCGCGGGTCCCTCACGGGACCGTGCGACAATGCCGCCGATGTTTCTCGACGACGTTCGTATCCATGTGCGCGCGGGCGCCGGGGGTGATGGCGCCTCCACCATGCGCCGTGAGGCCCACGTTCCCCGCGGCGGCCCGGATGGCGGCGATGGTGGCCGCGGTGGCTCCATCTACCTGAAGGTTGACGCTGGGCAGACCGCCCTCCACGACTTCCGCTACAGGCACCACTTCACTGCCACGCCCGGCGGCAACGGTGAGAACAAGAAGATGCACGGCAAGGCCGGCGCGGACCTGTATCTCGCGGTCCCTCCCGGCACCGCCGTGATCGACGTGGAGAGCGGCGCGCTGATCGCAGACCTCGTGGCCGTTGGCCAGGTGGTGATGGTGGCCCGCGGCGGCCGCGGTGGCCTCGGCAACGTGCACTTCGCCACCTCCACGCACCAGGCTCCGAAGCACGCCCAGCGCGGCGAGCCGGGCGAGGCGCGCGACGTGAAGCTGGAGCTTCGCCTGATCGCAGACGTGGGCCTCGTGGGCCTGCCGAACGCCGGCAAGTCCACGCTGCTCGCGGCGCTGACCGCGGCCCGCCCCAAGATCGCGTCGTACCCGTTCACCACCCTTGAGCCCAACCTGGGCGTCATGGACCTGGGGATCGAAGACGGGCGCCGCCCCACCATCGCGGACGTGCCGGGCCTCATCGAGGGCGCCTCGTCCGGTGCGGGCCTTGGCCACGCGTTCCTGCGCCACGTGGAGCGGACGCGGATCCTGCTGCACATCGTGGACGGATCGTCCCGTGACCCCAAGTGGGACCACGGGGTGATCCGCGACGAGCTGGAGGCGCACGACCCGGCGCTGCTCGAGAAGCCCATCCTAACGGTCTTCAACAAGATGGACCTCGAGGCGGCCCGCGAGGCGTGGCCGGCGTTCGAGGCGGCGATGCGCAAGGCCGGGATCCCGGCGCTGGCGATCTCCGCGGATGCGGGCGAGGGCCTCGACGAGCTGCGGACGGCCGTGGGCGGGATGCTCCCAGACGTTGCCGGTCTCGCCGAGCCGCCGGATCCCGCGGGCGTCGTCGTGCATCGCCTGGAGGCATCCGACCCGGACGGGTTCGTGGTGGAGCCAGACCAGGAGGGCGACGGCTACCGCGTCCGCGGCAAGCGGATCGAGCGGTTCGCGGTGCAGACGAACTTCGACAACGAGGAGTCCGCCAACCGCTTCCAGCGGGAGCTGCAGAAGAGCGGCATCGAGGCCGCCCTGAAGAAGGCGGGGGTCCGCCCCGGGGACACGGTGAAGATCGGCCCCGTGGAGCTGGAATGGGAGCCGCTCGAGGACCTCCGGTGACAGATCACCTCGAGTCCGCAACCGTCCTCCCGGCCCCGCCGGCCGTGGTGGTGCCGGGCTCGCTGGGGATCATCGGCGGCACCTTCGATCCCATCCACCACGGCCACCTCGCCATCGCGGAGGAGGCGCGCGAAGCCCTGGGTCTTGCCCACGTGCTGTTCGTCCCCGCCGCCCAGCCGCCGCACAAGCCGGGCCGCCCGGTCACGGCGCCGGGGCACCGGCTCGCGATGCTGGAGCTGGCGGTCGCCGGCAACCCGGCGTTCTCCGTGAGCACGGTGGAGCTGGACCGGGGCGGCACCTCGTACACCGTGGACACCCTGGAGGCCCTCGCCGCGTCCGGTGTGGTGGACCCGTGGTTCATCCTGTCCGAGGAGGCGCTCGCGGGCTTCACGTCCTGGCGGCAGCCGGAGCGGATCCTCGTGCTGTGCCGCCTCGCGGTCGTGCCGCGCTCCGGGTACGACCAGCTGGACGCCAGGTGGGTGGCCGCCCGCTTCCCGGGTCTCGAGCACCGCGTCACGTTCCTGCCCGGGCCCCTCTTGCCCGTGTCAGGTAGCGTGGTGCGCGCACGGGCCGCCGTTGGCCGTTCGGTGCGGTACCTCGTGCCGGACGCCGTCGCCCGCTACATTGCCCAACACGGCCTCTACGCAGATCCAACCTTGAGGATTCCACCCCAGTGACAGAGCCCACGTCCGTCAGCCCGCGCGCAGACGGCCTTCCCGCGCGCACCAAGCCTGCCCGCGCGGCCGATCTTGCGCCCCTTGACCTCGCCCGCCGCATCGTGGAGCTGGCCGAGGACAAGAAGGCGGCCGACATCGTCCTCCTGGACCTGCACGAGCTGACCACCCTCGCCGACGCCTTCGTGATCTGCTCCGGTGGCTCCGAGCGCCAGCTGGACGCCATCGCGGACGGCATCACGGAGAAGCTGCGCGACGAGGGCATCAAGCCCATCGGTCGCGAGGGGACGCCGGAGTCCCACTGGGTGCTGGTGGACTACGGGTCCGTCATCGTCCACATCTTCACGGTGCCGGAGCGCGAGTACTACCAGCTGGAGCGCCATTGGGCCCAGGCGAAGACGGTGCTCCACCTCCAGTAGGGGATCGCCCGAACAGCGCCGGAACCCTTGGTGCGGTTGAGGGGGGTCCTGACCCCATTGGTGGGGTACCGGACCGAGCGGTACCCCTGGGTCATGTTCGTGGCGCGGTGCCGGACCTAGCATTCGTGTCAGGTCATCGATCGACGTGATCGGTGCCACCGGAGAAGGACCGATGTCAGGCCTGCGGGATCACTGCCCTGGGTGCAGCCGGAAGCTCATCATCACGAGGTTTGACACCACGTTCCGCCTGCCGGACCGGACCGAGCGGCTGTGCTTCGGGATCCCGGGCGGCCTGTGCGAGGACTGCCACCAGCTGTACATCGACCCGGAGCTCATCGAGCTGCTGGACCTTGGCGAGGGTCGCTGCGTCTTCGCGATCGAGTCAGACGTGGTGATGCAGGAGCAGGCCTGGTCCTCCACGGACTAGGGGCGAATCAACGAACTGCGACCTTTCTCCGGGGTCCACGGGCGCGCGAACAGCGCGCCCGTTTCGTTTGTCCGGGGTTCTTGCGGGTTCGCGGTGTTCGCGGTTCGCCGCTGCGTGCCGGGGCTGGTGCCGTGCCTGCGTCAGCGACGGATTGGCGAGCTCGCGCCTCGCGCCACGTGATCGCGGACCCAGACCGCGAAGGCCAGCCTGACCTGGCGCTCCGTGCCGCCGGCGTCCGTGGCGCCCTTGAGCGTGGCGTCCAGCTCCAGGAGCCCCTCCATCGCATCGGCCAGCTCCGCGGGCGCCCAGCTGGTGGCCTGGTCCACCAGCTTCTGCAGGCGATACGGCGCCCCGCCAACGGCCTTCATGATGTCCGGGTTGCGGCCGCCGCGGGCGACGATGTCGGCGACGATCAGCAGCTCCCGCAGGCGCCGGTGCAGCACCGTGACCAGGATGGGGATCGCCGTCCCCTCGAGTAGCCGGTCCAGCTGGGGGCCTGCCTTGGCGGCGTCGCGGCGGCCGATGGCATCGGTGAGCGCCCAGATGGAGTCCGGGATCACCTCGGCGACGAGCGCCTCCACGTCCTCCTTGCGGATGGGCTCCTGGCCGCGGTACAGGGCAAGCTTGTCCAGCTCCGAGACCGCAAGGGCGCCCATGCGCTGGCGGTCCACGTCGTTCTCGGTGACGAAGGCGCCAACGCGCCTTGACAGCTCCGCGGCGGCCTCACGGTCCAGCTTGAGGCCCCGCTCCTGCGCCACGTTGCCCAGCCAGCCCTGGAGGTTGCCCGCCTTGGGCGCCGGGAAGTCGCGGGCCTCGCCGCCGGCCTTGATGACCGCGGCCTCAAGCGTCCGGTACATGGCCGCGCGCTTGTCGCCGGCGTCGCCCTGCTCGATGAAGACCAGCGCGTTGCCCGGCGCGACGGCGCCCAGGATCTTCTCGAGCGTCTCGCGGCTCTCCTTGGAGCGGAGGAGCGGCCCCGGGTCCGTGATGACCGCCACCGTCCCGCCGCCGAACATCGGCGCCGTGCTGACGTGCTCGGCGATCGCCGACGT
Organism: uncultured Chloroflexota bacterium; assembly: GCA_903930745.1. Taxonomy (GTDB): domain Bacteria; phylum Chloroflexota; class Limnocylindria; order Limnocylindrales; family CSP1-4; genus CAIXZV01. The sequence goes on from CAIYZX010000613.1 coordinate 4,690, forward strand.
GGACGTCTCCTTGCCCTGCTCACGCCAGCGCTCGGGCGCCTCGCCCGTGGCCTGCTCCAGGCGCTTCGCGATGGCGAGGACGGCCTTGTCCAGCGCGTACCCGTCGCCGCCGCGGTAGTAGGCGATGACCGGCGCGATCACCTGGCCGCCTCCAGGGCGCGGCGGGACCAGCGCAGCCTGCGGACATCGCCGGGCGCGGAGCCGGCCGCCGCGCAGATCTCCTGCTCGAGGTCAGCGGCCCGGTCGCGGACCGTGGCCACCTCGTCGTCCGTCCAGGCGGCGCGCGTGGCAGCGCCGTTCGCAACCGTGGGGTAGCGGCGGCGCCAGGAGGCGAACCGCTCGTCCATGGACTCCAGGTGCTGGCCGGCGCGCTTGTCCGCGTACGCCACGATCCTGGCCTCCAGCGGGGCGGCGGCGAGCCTCGCGGCGTCCTCATCGGATCCGAAACGGGTCACCGGGTGGTCCCGGACCATTGGCGCCAGCAGCGGCAGGCCGCGTGCCTCCAGCCAGAGCGCGGATCCGTCGCCGTGCCGGACGCCCGCCGGGCGGCCCACGACGGGCAGCTTGTCCACGTCGTGCAGGAGCGCCGCCGCCTCCGCCGCGGCCACGTCCACCTCGTGCCCCTGCGCCTCGATCCTGCGCGCCAGCCAGCCCGCCACGTCCGCCACGGCGCACGCGTGCGCGAGGAACCAGGCGGGTGGCTCCAGGGAGAGCAGCAGTTGCGCGGCCTCGCGGCGCGCCGGGGCGGTCATGGGAAGGATCGTAGCCGGTGACGGCGACTCGCCGGGCGCCGGATGTCGTGAGGCGGAGACCGTCCGCCCGCAGCTCCACGGTGAGGG
>CAIYZX010000614.1 GCA_903930745.1 uncultured Chloroflexota bacterium
GTCAAGCACGCGGTGCACGAAGCGGGCGCCCGCGGCGTAGCGGTCACGGGACAGCTCCCGGCGCAGCTCCTCGAGCGCGCCGCGCAGCGACGGCTCGTCGGTCAGCAGGAAGAGCCCCTGCTTCTCCGTCCGCTTCCACCAGCGGTCCTGGCACCGCCGGCTGAAGCCGTTGATGCCGGTACGGCCCTCCACGAGGTCGCACAGGCCGCCCTTGTCGGTGATGAACCGGACCTCGAACGGGATCATGTGGTACGAGGGGTGTGCGCCCAGGATCCTGCCCGTGATCGTGGTCCCGGACCGACCGGTGCCGCCAACGAAGATGGGCGGCAGCGTGGTGGCCGGTCCGTGCCATGGCGGCGGCATCGTCGTGGCGGGCTCCGGTGCCCTCCCAAGCAGGCGGCGCAGGCGGCGGACGATCCGCTCGTGCAGGGGGCGGGGGCTCATGCAGCCACCGGGGCCGGGCCCAGGGACGGTGCCGGGACCGCGCGGCAGATGTGCCACCGCTCAGGAACGGGCGTCACGGTGCCCTGCTACCCTTCCGCGCATGAAAGGACTCGTCCTCGCGGGTGGCACGGCAACGCGCCTCTTCCCGCTCACGATCGTCACCAACAAGCACCTTCTGCCGATCTATGACCGGCCGATGATCTACTACCCGCTGGACACCCTGGCCGGCATGGGGATCCGCGAGGTGATGGTAATCGTTGGCGGGAAGAGCGTTGGCGACATCGTCGAGCTGCTCGGCGATGGCCGGCACTTCGGCCTGGACCTGACGTACCGCTACCAGCGCGGCGCCCTGGGCATCGCCCACGCCATCGGTCTCGCCCGTGACTTCATCGGCGATGACGCGTTCTGCTGCGTCCTCGGCGACAACATCCTGCGCGGCGAGCCGCTCCAGGGCATCGCCGAGGAGTTCGAGAACGGAGGCTACGGCGCCGGCACCATGCTGTACAAGGTCCCGGACCCGGAGCGCTTCGGCGTCGCGGAGTTCGGCCCGGACGGCAGCGTCATCGGCTTCGAGGAGAAGCCCAAGGTCCCCAAGAGCGACCTCATCCCCATCGGCGTCTACTTTCTGCGCCCGGACGCGTTCGACGTCATCGAGGGCCTGGCCCCCTCCGGCCGCGGTGAGTTCGAGATCACGGACGTCCTGAACCACTACATCCCCAGCGGCAAGCTCTACGCCCCCGTCTACGAGGGCCACTGGACCGATGCCGGGACGGTGCCCAGCCTCCTGCGCGCCGCCGAGATGGCGGGTGCGGACCACGAGGCCGGGACCCTTCCGCCGCCGGTCGCGCGGCCGGTGGACGGCTGATGCCGGAGCGCATCGGGCCTGGCGCCCACCTGCTCATTACGGGCGGCGCGGGCTTCATCGGCTCCGAGCTGGTCCGCCAGGTCCTCGCCCGCAGGGACGGGACCCGGGTCACCGTCCTGGACAAGCTGACCTACGCGGGCAACCGCGCCAACCTCGCCGCCGTTGAGGCGGACCCGGAGCAGGCCGCCCGCTTCGCCTTCGTGCGGGGCGACATCGCCGATGCCACCGTGGTGGGCCCCCTCGTCGCCGCCGCCGATGCGGTGGTGAACGTGGCCGCCGAGACGCACGTTGACCGCTCCATCCTGGACCCGGAGGCGTTCCTCCGGACCGGCGTGATCGGCGTGCACGTCCTCCTCGAGGCCGTGAAGCACGAGGCCGGCCGGGCCGCGCGCGGGGAGCGGGCCACGGCGCCGCGCTACCTGCAGGTCTCCACGGACGAGGTCTACGGCGACATCCCGGACGGCCACTCCGTTGAGACGGACCCGTTCGCGCCCCGCAGCCCGTACGCCGCCGCCAAGGCGAGCTCCGAGCTGCTGGTCCGGGCGTACCACATCACCTTCGGCCTGGACGTGGTGAC
>CAIYZX010000615.1 GCA_903930745.1 uncultured Chloroflexota bacterium
CGCGGGCGAGCGGTCGTCACGCCAGCGGCGGAACGTGGTGGCGTGGCGGAACCGGTCACCCTGGAGGTGGTCGTACGCCACCTCCACCACGCGCTCGCAGCGGAGCGGCTCCCACGAGAGGTCCTTGCCCCGGTTCCAGCGCGACGTGGCGCCGGGCATCCGCTTGCCGGAGCCATCGGTCCCGAAGTCCGCCCATGCCGCCCACTCGGCCCACGGGTGACCATCGAGCGCGTTCTCGCGCCAGGGCGCCAGCTCCTCCACCAGCGCCGCGCGGCGCTCCCAGGTGAAGGACGACGTGATGCCCACGTGGTGGAGCTTCCCCTCGGCATCGAAGAGGCCCAGCAGCAGGCTGCCCACGTGCGTGCCGGGGCCGTTCTTGTGCCATCGGAAGCCGCTGACCACGCAGTCCGCCGTGCGCCCGTGCTTGATCTTGACCATCGCCCGCTTGCCCGGCTGGTACGTGCCGTCCAGGCGCTTGGCGACCACGCCATCCAGGCCCGCACCCTCGAACCGGTCGAACCAGTCCGCCGCCGTCGCGCGATCCGTGGTGGCCGGCGTCACGTGGATGGGCGGGGTTGCGCCGCCCAGCACCTCGAGCAGCCTCGCCCGCCGCTCCGCCTGGGGGCGCTGCGTCAGGTCCTCCTCACCCAGGGCCAGGAGGTCCCACGCCACGAAGGACGCCGGGGTCTCCGCCGCCAGCATGGTCACGCGCGAGGCCGCCGGGTGGATCCGGAGCAGGAGCGCATCGAAGTCCAGCGCGCCGTTCCGCGCGATCACCACCTCGCCGTCCAGGACGCACCGCTCCGGCAGCTGGGCACGCAGGGGCGCCGCGAGCTCCGGGAAGTAGCGGTCCAGGGGCTTGAGGTCACGGCTCTGGATGAAGACCTCGTCACCGTCGCGGAAGACGAGGGCACGGAAGCCGTCCCATTTCGGCTCGAAGAGCCAGCCGTCGCCGGGCGGGAGACCGTCCGAGGGCTTGGCGAGCATGGGTTCGACCGGGGGCGCGATCGGGAGCTGCATCCCCGGACTCTACAGCGATCGGCACGTGACGCCATTGCCGCGGGCGCGCAACGTGGTCCCAGGCGTCGCCGCGGGAAGGCCGCACCACGGGGAACCCGCAGGACCCGCCCCGCGTCCACGGCGTGCTGCGGGCGTCCCGGCAGCCACCATGTCGATCGTGAACAACCGCCAGCACCGGAGGTGTTGCGATGCCGCGCCAGCCGATCCCGCGGAGCCAGCTGCTCCGCCCGCTCGCCCTTCTCATCCTCCCGGCCCTGCTGATCGCCGCGTGCGCGGGCTCGGCCTCCGCGCCCACGTCGGGCAGCGATGGCGGCGAGCGTCCCGCACCGTCCATGGCGCCCGCCGCGCCGGACCAGGAGGGCAACGGTTCTGGGGCCGGATCGGGCCAGGGAGACGGGTCCACCACGTACGACCCGAACCGCAAGATCGTCTACACGGGGTCCCTGGACCTCGAGGTGACGGACGTCTCCGCGGCCATCGCCAAGGGCCGCACCGCGGTCGTCGCGGTGGGCGGCTGGATCGGCGCCTCGTCCGAGACGAACAACGGCGACTACCACAGCGCCACCATCACGTACCGCATCCCGGCCCAGCAGTGGGACACCACGCTCGCCGCGCTGCGGGGCGTGGGCGACACCGTCCTCAACGAGGAGACGCAGGCCACCGAGGTGGGCGACCAGATCGTGGACCTCGAGGCGCGGCTGCGGAACCTGCGCGCGTCCGAGGAGGTCCTGCTCGACATCGCCAAGTCCACGGGCAAGGTCACGGACCTCCTGGAGGTCCAGGCCCGGCTGACCGAGGTCCGCGGGGAGATCGAGCGGCTGGACGCCCAGCGCGCGCACCTCGAGGGCCAGGTCGCCTACGGGACGCTCGTCACCACGTACCAGTCCAAGGTGGTCGCGGTTGAGGAGCAGGCCAAGGGCTGGGATCCGGGCAAGGACGTGGACGGCGCGGTGGCCACGCTGATCGGCGTGGGGCAGGCGATCGTCTCGTTCCTGATCTGGTTCGGCATCGTCTGGCTGCCGGTGCTCGCGGTCCTCGCGGTCGTGGCGCTGGGCCTCCGGTTCGGGTGGCGGCGGCTCTCGCCGCGGCTCTCGTCCGGGGCGGGTGCCGGGGCCGGCACGGGCGCCGCCCGCACCCCTCGCGATCCCGGTCCCATCGCGGGCTGGGGCTCCGGGTTCACCACCCCGCCCGC
>CAIYZX010000616.1 GCA_903930745.1 uncultured Chloroflexota bacterium
CCCGGTACGCCTGGCGCCGGTTCTCCGCCCGCTTCCACGGCCACGAGCACGTGGACCCGCTCGAGATGAGCTCGTACGGCTACCGGACGGCGTTCGGGGTGGGGATGATCCACGGCATCGGCGCGGAGACGGGGTCGCAGGCGCTGCTCATCGCAGCGGTGGGCGGCGCGGCTGGTGCCGGCCTGGGCATCCCGATGCTGCTGGCCTTCGTGGTGGGCCTCGTCGCCGCCAACACGGTGATCGTGGTGGTCTCGGCCACGGGCTTCGTGGCAGGACAGATCCGCCAGCCGGTCTACATCGCGATCGGTGTCCTCGCCGGCGCCTTCTCCATCGTGGTCGGCCTCGCGTTCCTGCTCGGCGTGGAGGGGATCCTGCCGGACATCCAGCAGATCTTCGGCACGGGCGGGCTGTGATCGCGGCCACGTGGGCGGACGTCGCGGAGCGGCTGCGGGCGCGCGGCCTGCGGTCCACGCCCCAGCGGCGCCTGCTGCTGGACGTGCTGGCCCGCACCAGCGGCCACGTGACGGGCGCAGCGCTGGTGGAGCGCTGCCGCGAGCTTGACCCGGCCACCACGCCGTCCACCGTCTACCGCACGCTGGACGTGCTGGAGGAGCTGGGAATCGTGCGCCACGCGCACGGCGCCGATGGGCGGGAGGAGTACCACGTGCTCCCGGAGTCCGAGCACGGGCACCTGCACTGCTCGCGCTGCGGCGTGAGCTGGGAGATCGGGGCTGCAGAGGCCCGGGCGCTGGTGGCCGGGCTCCAGGCGTCGCGGGGCTTCGTGGCGGACCTGTCGCACCTGTCCGTGGGCGGCGTCTGCGCGGGCTGCGCCTCGGCCTGAGCCCGGATCGCGGTCCGGTCAGGCGCCGGCGGCGGCGAGGATCGCGTCGCTGAAGGGCGGCCAGGCCGCGGCGGCCCACGGCCCGAAGTCGCGGTCCGTCAGGCAGGCGACGACGAGGCCCGCCTCCGGGTCCACCCAGAGGAAGGTGCCGCTACGCCCGAAGTGGCCGAAGGTGCGCTCGGAGTTGCGTGCGCCCGTCCAGTGTGGCGTCTTGCGCCCGCGGATCTCGAAGCCCAGGCCCCAGTCGCACGGGTCCTGGAGGCCGAAGGCGGGGAGCACGCCACGCAGACCAGGAAAGGCGACGGTCGTCGCGCCTCGCAGGGCGTCCGGCGGGAGGAGCTGCGGCGTCAGCAGCTCGCGCGCGAACGCGGCCAGGTCCTCGCACGGGCCCGTGAGCCCGGCGGAGGGGCGGTCCACGAGTCGCGTGCCGGTCATCGCCAGGGGCGTGAGCACCCACTCCCCCAGGAGCACCTCGAAGGGCCGGCCGGCCGCGGTCGAGAGGCACGCCGCCGCCTCGTCCAGTCCGGTGTTGGAGTAGATCCTCGTGCGCCCCGGCGCCGCCAGCGTGCCGTGCCCCTCGAAGGCGTATCCGGACGCGTGGGCGAGCAGGTGGCGCAACGTGGCGCCCTTGGGTCCGGCGGGAGCGTCAAGGCCCACCACGCCGCGCTCCACGCCGATCAGCACCGTGTAGGCGGTCACGAGCTTGGTGACGCTGGCCCACGGCAGCGCCAGCTCCAGCGGCCCGCGCGCGGCGATCACGCCGTCCGCGTCCAGCACCGCCACGGCCACCGTGCCCGCACCCCAGCCGTCGGCGAGGGCCAGGGCCCGGGTGAGCGCGCCTTCGTCAACCGCCCGCCCGGACCGGGGGAGCACGCTCAGGCCTGGCCTTCGCCGGCCGCCTCGCCGCCGCGGTGGATCACCACCTCCACGGGCTCCAGCGTCACGAGACCGCCGCCGATCATGGGCTCCAGCTCCGGCAGCACCGCCCGGATCCGGGCCGCCTCGTCCACGGCCTCCACCAGGATGGGCAGGTCCTCCGAGAGCGCCAGGATCCGAGTGGTGTGGACCCGAGACGAGCGCCCGTACCCCTCGATGCCACGGAAGACCGAGACGCCGCGGATGCCGCGCTCGCGCAGCAGGTGGACCACCGCGTCGTACAGCGGCCGGCCGTCGTGGTGATCGGACTCGCCCACGTAGATGCGGACGAGGAGCGCGTCACCGGAGATCGCCATGGACGTCGTCCCTCCTTCGGGCCCGTCAGGGAAGCAGCCGGCCCACGGCAAGCCCGGCGACCACCGCGATCACGCCGAGCACCGTGGCCCCAACCAGGTTCACGACTCCCAGCTGCCATGCCCCGTCCTCCACGAGGCGCCAGGACTCCAGCATCCACGTGGAGAAGGTGGTGTACGCGCCCAGGAAGCCGATCATCACCGGCCCCCGGATCTCGCGCGGCAGCACGTCACGCTCCAGCGCCCATGCGAAGAGCAGGCCAAGCAGGAACGCGCCGGACAGGTTGATGACGAGCGTCCCGAAGGGGAACGCCCCCCCGGTCCGGTCGCTGACCCACAGGTCGACCAGGCGCCGGGCGATGGCGCCGAAGAACCCGCCGACGCCAACGAGGACGAGGTCCATCGATCGTCCGTCGCCCGTCTGCCCTTGCGCCCGCCAGCCGTTCGGGCTCAGTCGCCCTGGGAGGGGACGCCCAGGACGTTGAAGCCGCCGTCCACGTAGACCACCTCGCCCGTGACCGCGGACGACAGGTCCGAGCCGAGATACAGGGCGGTCTTGCCGCAGTCCTCGATGGAGATGTGCGAGCGCAGCGGGGCGATCTGGTCGAAGGGGCCGTAGAGCTTGCGGAAGCCCGCGATGCCGCCCGCGGAGAGCGTGCGGATGGGGCCGGCGCTGATGGCGTTGACGCGGATGCCCTCCGGGCCAAGGTCCGCGGCGAGGTAGCGGACGGACGCCTCCAGGGCCGCCTTGGCCACGCCCATCACGTTGTAGTTGGTGACCACCTTCTCCGCGCCGTAGTAGCTGAGCGTGATCACGGACGAGCCGCGGTGCATGAACGGGCGCGCCTCGCGGCACATGGCCACGAGCGAGTACGCGGAGACGTCCAGCGCGGTGGCGAAGCCGGACCGCGAGGTGTTCACGAACTGGCCGTCCAGGTCCTCGCGCTTCGCGTAGGCCACGGCGTGGACCAGGATGTCGATCTCGCCGTGCGCCTCGCCCCACTTGGCCATGACGCTCGCCAGCTGCTCGTCGCTGGTGACGTCCGCCGCCTCCACGAACGTGCTGCCGATGGAGTCCGCGAGCGGCTTCACGCGGCGCTCGATGAGGCTCTCGACGGATGAGAAGCCCACGATGGCACCCTCGTCATGGAAGGCCTTCGCGATGCCCCAGGCGATGGAGTGGTCGTTCGCCACGCCGAAGACGAGGGCCTTCTTGCCGTCGAGCAGTCCCATCGGTGTTGTCGCTCCTGCTGTCCCGTCACTTGCCCGGCGCACATGCCCGGCGAGGATCTCCGGCCTCCGACGCGTTGGGCGCATGATGCCGCACGCGCCCGAATCCCACGCGCCGCTCGTGTGCACGCCTGCACGCGCCGCGCTCGCGGCTCGCACGCTCAGGGCGTGGGGCGGGTCACCCGGACATCGTCCACGAGGGCCTCGACCAGGGAGTACGCGCCCTCGTCCGCGGCCTCGAAGCGGATCCGCACCGTGGTGCCCGCCCAGGCGTCCATCGATACGGATGCCGTCGCCCAGGTGCCGCTCCGGGTCCGGCCGGGTGTCGCCACCACCTCCCAGGCGACCGTCCGGGTCCCATCCTGTGCCTCCACGATCGCCCGCAGGTGGTCGGCCGCCGTCGCGTCCGGGTCGTGCGCGAAGGCCCAGGCGAACGTGAGCTGCTGGCCCGCCCCGGCCGGCAGCGTGATGGGCGCGGATCGGATCGTGGTCAGCCCGTCCAGGTCGTTGGCGGCGGCGTCCGCTCCGGCAGCCCCGCCGGTCACCAGCGCGGCCCGCCCGGACGGCACCTGCGTGGGCTGGATCGCCACGCCGTCCGCCGTTGTCGCCGCCGGGTCTGTGCGCACCCATCGGCCGCCCGTGGCGGTGTCCGTCCCATCCGGGTCCAGGGTCCATCCGCGGGCGACCTCGAGGTCGTCGTCGTAGGCCCCGCACCGGGCGTCCCGGACCGTGGTCCCCAGCACCGACAGCGGGCACCAGGCGCGCTCCGCCAGCCACAGGACCGCTTCGCGGTTGCGGGACGTCTCGCGGGCGATCCACGGGTCCGCGGGGTAGTCCCAGGCGGAGAGCTCGAACGTGTACGAGAAGATCCGGTAGCGCCCGTACTCGTAGTCGCGGAGGGTTCCGGCGGAGACGTACAGGTCGCTTGCCTGCTCGGCCCGGTAGCCGTTGGTGGCGGCCATGTGGCGGCCGATGGCCACGAGCGCGGCGTGGTCCGCGGTGGTCATGTCCGGCGGCACGTCCGCCATGGTGTAGCCGTACGGCCACATCACCAGGCGCCCGTACTCGTGAAACGTGATGGATGCCCGGATCTGCTGGCGTCCGTCCACCACGCGGCTCGCGAGGAAGTCGCGGAAGGCACGCGTCTCCGGGGCGGAGAAGGCGTACGGGCCGTGATAGGTGATGGCCCTCGGGTTCGTGGAGGTCCGGCCGCCGGAGCCCCAGCGGTAGTCGTAGTTCCGGTTGAGGTCCGTGCCCACGGATCCGTCCGCGTTGGGCTGGCGGTTCTTGCGCCACCAGTGGAACCGGCCCCCGGCGATGTCGAACTCCGCGCCGTCCGGGTTGGTGGCGAAGACCAGCCAGATCTCGCGCCCGTTCACGATGTTCGTGATCCGCTGGTCCGTGCCGTAGCCGTCCGCCAGCCAGCGGAGGATGGCGAGGGTCATCTCCAGGCCCATGTGCTCGTCGGCGTGGTGGACGCCGTCGAACAGGACCTCGGGCTCG